>NZ_JBNHGE010000026.1:0-45358 GCF_059090935.1 Arthrobacter sp. Y3223166
GCACTCGGGAGGGTGTGGGAGAGTAGGTCGCCGCCGGACATTCTTTGAACACGGGAAGGCCCCGCCAACGATGGCGGGGCCTTCCCGCGTTTAACCACCAACCACCCCACGCCCCGACTAGGCTGGGGCTATGAATTCGTCCCTGTTCTCCCACGCGCAGCAAGAGCCTGAACCCTCCAAGAGCGGTGATCCAATCCACTGCCGCGTCACCGTGCCGCGGGAAAGCCAGGAGGCTTTCAGCGGCTTCACCGATCTCATCCATCTCTGGTGGCCGGTGGACCGCCAAAGTGTGGCGGGCGAGGGCAGCCACGTGGAGTTCGAGGACCATGTCCTGACAGAAACGACGCTGGATGATGAGGTTCATGTCTGGGGCGAGATCCTGGAATGGACACCCGGCAGCCACTTGCGCTGCACCTGGCACCCGGGCACGAGCCCCGCGACGTCGGGGGAAGTCGAGGTCGACTTCGTGGACGTCGGCGATGGCCGCACTGAACTGCGCCTGACCCACTCCGGCTGGGAGAACATGCCCGAGGGCGGGCGCGAGCGGGCCGCCTACGCCCAGGGATGGCCGCAGGTGCTTGGCCGCTACGTCCGGTTCATGGGAGGGACTGCGTGACCAGCAACAGCAACGGAACGACCACCGGAGGCCCCGAAAGCGTGACTGGTTCTTTTCTGGAGGAACTTCAGCGTGCCCTGCCGGCGAAATCGGTCAGCACCGACCCCACGGACTTGGCTGCCTGCGCCACCGACCAAGGCCCGGTCCTCGACCACCAGCTGCCCATCGCCGTTGTCCGCGCGCAGAGTGTGGAGGACGTGCAGGCCGTGATGCGGAGCGCCCACGCTGCGGGAGTGCCCGTGGTGTGCCGCGGGGCGGGCACCGGGGTCTCCGGCGGCGCGCACGCGTCCAGGGGCTGCCTGGTGCTGAGCCTCGCGGCCATGGACCGGATTCTGGAGATCCATCCGGAAGACGAGATCGCGCGCGTGGAGCCGGGCGTGATCAACGCCGACCTGAATGCCGCCGTCGCCGAGTACGGGCTGATGTACGCGCCGGACCCGGCCAGCTACCGCAGCTCGACGATCGGCGGGAACATTGCGACGAACGCCGGCGGGTTGCGCTGCGCCAAGTACGGGGTGACCCGCGAATCCGTGCTGGGGCTTGACGTGGTGCTCGCCGACGGGACGCTGATCCGCACCGGCCACAGGACGTTCAAGGGCGTGGCCGGTTACGACCTGACCGGACTGTTCGTAGGCTCCGAGGGGACCCTGGGCGTGGTGGTCGGCGCGACGCTGCGGCTGCGCTACCTGCCGGCCGCCCTGGAAACGGTGGCGGCGTTCTTCCCCGACGTGGCAACGGCCGCCGCCGGGGTGCTGGCGGTAGGACGGGCGCGCGTGCAGCCGGCGATCATGGAACTGCTGGACGCAAACACCATGGCGCAGCTGGACCGGGAACAGGGGTCCAACCTGCGCAGCCGCGGCGCCGCGCTGCTGCTGATCCAGACCGACGGCCATGCGGCAGAGGTGGAAGCCGGCATCATCCGCGAGGTCCTCACCGGGCTCGGCGCCGAGATCAAGGCGGCGGACACCGCCGAAGCAATCCGGCTGATGGATCTGCGCCGGCACAGCCGCGGCGCCGAGGTGGACGATGACTACCGGGTGGGGGAGGACGTCGCGGTTCCCCGGTCCCAGCTGGTGCACTACATCAACGAACTGCAGAAAATCGCCGAGCGCCACGGCGTCGGACTGAAAGTGGTCGCGCACGCGGGCGACGGCAACCTGCATCCGACGTTCTGGGTCGGGCCCGGGGACGTGGCCAAGGTGGCGGCGCTCAACGAGGCGCTGGACGAGTCCATCGACGTCGGGCTGGCGCTGGGCGGCACGATCACCGGCGAACACGGCATCGGCCAGTTCAAGGTGCGGTGGCTGGGGCGCGAACAGAGCCACGAGGTGCTGGAACTGCAGCGCCGGCTGAAGGATGTGTTCGACCCTCGGGGGTTGCTGAATCCCGGCAAAGCGTTGCCGGCGCGGATCTCCGAGGCCACGTCGGCGTGAGCCGCGGCGGGGGAACGCATGCCGGCCGTCCACGCGCCCGCCAGTAGGCTGGTGGCATGAGGAAAGAGACGCTGTGGGAAGAGATGAAGCGCCGGAACCCGGGCCATTCGGCGTGGTACATCCAGCGCTTCGAGCAGATGCGCGCCGAAGGCGTCGACCTGCACGGTGAGGCCCGGCTGGTGGACGCCATGGTGCCGCGCGGCAGCAGGGTCCTCGACGCCGGCTGCGGGCCGGGCCGGCTGGGCGGCGAACTGGCGCGCCGCGGACACTCGGTGGTCGGCGTCGACATCGATCCCGAGCTGATCGAAGCGGCCCGCAGGGACCATCCGGACTGTACCTGGCTGGTCGGCGACCTGGCGGAGCTGGACCTGCCCGCGCAGGGCGTCGCCGAGCCGTTCGACGTGATCGTCAGCGCCGGCAACGTGCTGACCTTCCTCGCCCCGGGCACGTCGGGCGAGGTGCTGCGCAACCTGGCCGGCCACCTGGCTCCCGCCGGCCGGCTCGTGACCGGGTTCGGCGCCGGCCGCGGCTACGACTTCGACGAGTTCTTCTCCGACGCCGCAGCGGCGGGCCTGACCCCCGACCTGCGGTTGGCCACCTGGGACCTGCGCCCGTTCACCCCGTCGTCGGACTTCCTCGTGGCGATCTTCAGCAAGAGCGGAGGGCAGCCTGCCTGAGCGCTGTCAGCCTTCGTCCGTCGCGGCCGCGTCCAGGGCGGCGGCGGTCCGCGCATCCGGATCGAGCATGATGGCGGCCTCGTCGCGGCGGTGCCGCAGCACGGTGTCGACGTAGGACTGCACGGCCTCCGCCAGCGGCACGTTGCGGTCCTGCGCTTCGGAGATATACCAGCGGTGCTCGAGCACTTGGTGGACCACTTCGGCCGGTTCCAGCTTGCCCGCCAGTTCGCGCGGTATGGCCCGGACAATCGGTTCGAAGACATGACGGACCCAGCTGTGGGCGCTGATCTCCTCGCTCTGCTCCGGCTGGTTGTCCGCCCGGTAGGCATCCAGGTCATTGAGCAGCCGGCGTGCCTGGTTCGCCTGCACGTCGAGGCCCGTGAGCCGCAGCAGCCGGCGCTGGTGGTGCCCGGCGTCCACCACCTTGGGTTGGAGCTGGATGGTGGCCCCGTCTGCGGTGGTCTTGATGGAGAATTCCTCCACGTCGAACCCCAAATCGTTGAGCCGGCGGATGCGGGCGTTGACCCGCCACCGCTCGCCCAGGTCGAATGATTCCTCCGCCGTCAATTCCACCCACAGCTTGCGGTAGCTGTCCATGATCCGCTCGCTGGTGGCCACCGGATCCACTCTTTCCTCGAGCAGGCCGCCCTCGACGAGGTCCATCATCTCGCCGGCGATATTCACCCGCGCGATCTCGAGGTCGTGCTCGCGCTGGCCGTCGGAGAGCCGCTGGTGCAGCTCACCGGTTTCGGCGTCCACCAGGTAGGCCGCGAACGCTCCGGCGTCCCGGCGGAAGAGCGTGTTGGAGAGCGAGACATCGCCCCAGAAAAACCCCACCAGGTGCAGGCGCACTAGGAGCAGTGCCTGCGCGTCGATCAGGCGGGTCAGCGTCTCCCGCCGCAGCGTCTGGGAAAACAGGGCGCGGTACGGCAGCGAGAAACGAAGATGCCGGGTGACCAGCACCGGTTGCAGGGGAGTGCCGTCGGTGCGCAGCCGCCCGGTCATCACGGCCACCGGTTCCACGCAGGGGATGGCCAGCCGCTGCAGCTTGCGCAGCATCTGGTATTCGTGCCGGGCAGCTTCTTCGGCGGTCTCCTTGATCGCCACCACGCCCGCGCCCAGCGGGGCGAACCGCACCACGTGCCGGGACAGCCCGCGGGGCAGCGCGGCCAGGTTTTCCGGCGGCCAGTCTTCCAGCGCAAGATGCCAGGGCAGGTCCAGCAGCCGTTCGTCGGTGGTGGCCGCGGTGATGTTCAGCGACGCTATCGAGGCGGCCCCGCCGGACAGGGCCGCGTCGGCGGTCCCCTGGACGGGACCGCCGGTGCCGGGATGTTGGTCAGCCATGATGACTACATCCTAGGCGCGGGGCCTAGTCGGCTGTCTTGCCGGCTTCGATCGGAGTATTGAGGTCCTCCACCGAGGCGGGCGGCGTGCCGGGGGCATGCTCGCCCAGCCGCAGACCGTTCTCGGTGTCGAACAGGTGCACGTGGCCCTCCTTGGGCCGCACGTAGGTGGTGCTGCCGGCCGGAGGCGGGGTGCGTCCGTCGACGCGGCCGGTGATGTCGTAGCGTTTGCCGTCCAACTCGGTGTGCCCGTAGACGTACGCGTCGGCGCCAAGTTCCTCGACGACGTCCACGAACACCGCGAGCCCCTGTCCGTCCTCTGCGCGCTCCAGGTCCTCCGGCCGGACCCCCAGCGTGACGGTGTTTCCGTGCGCGGCGTCCAACAGGTTGCGCGGCACCGGGTATGTCAGGCCGCCGAACTGGACACCGCCGTCGGTCACCGGCAGTTCCAGCAGGTTCATGGCCGGCGAGCCAATGAAACCGGCCACGAAGACGTTGGCCGGCCGGTCGTAGAGGGCGCGCGGGGTGTCCACCTGCTGCAGGATGCCGTCCTTGAGCACCGCCACGCGGTCGCCCATGGTCATGGCTTCCACCTGGTCGTGGGTGACGTAAACGGTGGTGACGCCCAGCCGGCGGGTCAGGGAGGCGATCTGCGTGCGGGTCTGCACGCGAAGCTTGGCGTCCAGGTTGGACAGCGGTTCATCCATCAGGAAAACCTGCGGATTCCGCACGATCGCCCGGCCCATCGCCACGCGCTGGCGCTGGCCTCCGGAGAGCGCCTTGGGCTTGCGGTCCAGGTACTCCTCCAAATCCAGCAGCTTGGCCGCCTCGCGGACCCGCTCGACGCGTTCTTCCTTGGACACGCCGGCGATCTTCAGGGCGAAACCCATGTTGTCGGCAACGGACATGTGCGGGTACAGCGCGTAGTTCTGGAACACCATGGCGATGTCACGGTCTTTCGGCGGTATGTCGGTGACGTCGCGGTCGCCGATCAGGATCCGTCCCGAGTTCACGTCTTCCAGGCCGGCCAGCATCCGCAGCGAGGTGGACTTGCCGCAGCCCGAGGGGCCGACGAGGACCAGGAACTCGCCGTCGGCGATCTCCAGCTTGAGGCTGTCCACCGCGGGCTTTTCGGTGCCTGGATATAAGCGCGTGGCATTGTCGAACGTTACCGTTGCCATGGTTGTTTTCCCTTCACGGGCAGGTACGTGCCCGACGATCCGTAGTGATGGGTGCGTGTTCAGTTTTCGAGCGGCCGCACGGCGGTGTGAGGCGGCTCACGCCCTCAGTATGCCACGGCTGTCAACGAGCCCCTGGGGTGCGGCGACCGGGGACACGCGCTCCAGGAAAGCTGCCCGGCAGCCGGCAGCCGGTCGCCGCCCTGCCGCGCTAGGCCGGCAGGGCGGCGGCCCGCAGTTCGGCCAGCAGCGCCAGCGCGGCCGCGAACGTCTGGGGAGAGTCCACCCGGTAGGCCGCGGCGGTGTCTCCCGGCCCCACCTTGACCCCGACGTCGGAGCCGCGCAGCACGGCGAAGGCGTGTTCGTCGGTGACGTCGTCGCCGGCGAAGAACACGGCGGTCGCGCCGGTGAACGAGCGCAGCAGCCCGAGGCCCTGGCCCTTGTCGGCGCTGAGCACCGAGGTCTCGAGCACGCGCTTGCCGTCGCTGAGAAAGAGCCCGGGGACCTCCTGGAGCGCGGCGCGGGCGCGCTCGGTGGCCGCCGCCGCCACGGCGTCGTCGGTGGTTCGGGTATGGAGCACGACGCCGGCCGGCTTGGCTTCCAGCCGGGTGCCCGGATGGGCGGCCACTACGTTTTCGACGACGGCGGTGGCTGCCGCCAGCGCCTGCTGCTGCGCTTCGTCCAGCACCAGGGGAGGGCTGTCCGGTCCGGTGAAGACCTCGCCGCCGTGCGAGCCGATGAGCAGGGTCCGGTCGTCCGGGGAGGCGACGGCGCGCAGGCTGGCCAGGGCCCGGCCGGAGATGAAGGCGGTGGACGTCCCCGGCAGCGCCGCCAGCGCGGCCACGGCGGCTGCCGAGGCCGGCAGGGGGCGGGCGTCCTCGGCCCGGGGCACGATCGGCGCCAGCACGCCGTCGAAGTCCAGCGCCACCAGCAGCGTCTCGGTGCCGGCGAGCCGCTCCAGCGCCTCCCGCAGCTCCAGCGGCACCAGATCGCGGGCGCCGGGGTCAGGCGCGGCGGCGTCAGGGGCGCCGACGCCGGGGACACCGGCGTCAGCCCTGCCGGCGCCGGGGCTCACGGGCAGGTGCGGCTGCCTCTCGTCGCGGCGCTCAGTCATCGGCCTGCGGCTGTTGCAGGGCCTTCAGGAACGCGCGCGACCAGTGTTCGACGTCGTTCTGCAGGATCTGCCGGCGCATGGCCCGCATCCGGCGGGTGGCCTCGGCCGGCGGGATGTTGACCGCCCGGATGATGGCGTCCTTGAGCCCGTCGATGTCGTGCGGGTTGACCAGGATGGCCTGCTTGAGCTGGTCCGCGGCGCCGGCGAATTCGCTGAGCACCAGCGCCCCGTCCACCCCCTTGCGGGAGGCTACGTACTCCTTGGCCACCAGGTTCATGCCGTCGCGCAGCGCCGTCACCAGCATCACGTCCGCGGCCAGGTAGAGCGCCACCATTTCCTCCACCGGGTAGCTGTGGTGCAGGTAGCGGATGGCGGTGTTTTCCAGGGTGTCGAACGTGCCGTTGATCCGGCCCACAGAACCTTCGATTTCCTCGCGCAGCAGCCGGTAGGACTCGACGCGCTCGCGGCTGGGCGAGGCCACCTGGATCAGCACGGCGTTCTCCACGTTCAACTTGCCGTCTTCCAGGAGTTCGCCGTAGGCCTTGACCCGGTGCCGGATGCCCTTGGTGTAGTCCAGCCGGTCCACGCCCAGCAAGACGGTGTCGGGGTTGCCCAGCTCCTGCCGGATCTGCTCGGAGCGGGCGATCACGTCCGGCCGGTTGGCCAGCTCGCTGATGTGGGCCACATCGATGGAGATCGGGAAGGCGCCGGCCTTGCAAAGGCGGGCGCCGCCGTCGTTGTTGACCACCTGCACCTGCTGCTGGCGCACATTCAGGCCGCTGAAGCGGCGCACGCAGCGCAGGAAGTTGCTGGTGTCGCTGGGGCGCTGGAAGCCGACCAGGTCGGCCCCGAGCAGGCCCTCGATCACCTGCCGGCGCCACGGCAGCTGGGCGAAGATCTCCAGCGGGGGGAACGGGATGTGGTTGAAGAAACCGATCTTCAGGTCCGGGCGCATCTCCCGCAACAGCTTGGGAACAAGCTGCAGCTGGTAGTCCTGCACCCAGATGGTGGCACCCTCGGCCGCGATCTCCGCGGTTGCTTCGGCGAAGCGCCGGTTGACCGTTTTGTAGCATTCCCACCAGGCGCGGTGGAACTCCGGCGGGGCGATCACGTCATGGTAGAGCGGCCAGAGCGTGGCGTTGGAGAAGCCTTCGTAATACAACTCGACGTCGTCGGCGCTCAAGGTCACCGGGACCAGATGCATGTTGTCGTGGTCGAACGGGTCCACTTTCTCGTCCGGTACCCCCGGCCAGCCCACCCAGGCGCCGTCGGTCTTCGCCATCACCGGGGCCAGCGCCGTGACCAGCCCGCCGGGCGAGCGCCGCCAGAGACCCTGACCGTCGTCCTCGGGCGCTCGGTCCACCGGCAGGCGGTTGGAGACGACGATCAGGTCGTACTCCCCGAACTGAGATCCTTCTGCTTCCTCGCCGTTCATCTCTGCGGAATTCGCCAACTGACCTCTCCTTTGTGTATACCGTCCTGTTCATGACTTTATAAGGAATGGCAACCCGAGGCTTCCCCGGAGCGCGCTGAGGCATCAAACGTGAACGCGGCCACTCGTTCCGCCTGAACATTGAAGTTGCAACTAAACTAGACCTGTAGTGCCCTGCCTGGGCGAAGCAGACCAACAAGACGCGAGGATCCATGGCTACCCAAAACAGCCCTAAGTCGACCAAGGCCGAGCGCACTGCTGCGGCCCGCGAGAAGGCCCGCCAGATACGCGAAGAGCAGCAGAAGCGCGAAAAGCGGAACTCGCTGCTGGTCAAGGGCGGGGTGGTCGTCGCTGTCCTGGTGATCATCGCGGTGATCGCCGGGGTTGTCATCTCCAACCAGCGCGGGCAGGTCGCCGACGTCGGTGCCGCGCCGGCCCACGGCAACGAGTTCGGCGGGTACACCGTCACGCAGGACGGCCTGGCGGCCACCGAGCCCATCCAGGTCGACGTGAACAACATCCCGGAGCCGGCCTCCACCGAGGGCGACACCATCGTGCCGGCGGGCGTTGCTGCCGCGCCCGAGGGCGAACCGGCGAACATCGTGGTGTACGTGGACATGGGTTGCCCGGTCTGCAAGGACTTCGAAGGACAGTACGGCGGGTACCTGACCGACCTCACCTCCTCCGGCGAGGCGACCGTGGAGTACCGGGTGGCGACCTTCCTCGACCGCGTGTCCACCACCAACTACTCGTCCCGGGCAGCCAACGCCGTGGCCTGCGTGGCCGACTCCCACCCCGAGGCCTTTAACGGCTACCTGACCCAGCTCTTCGCGCAGCAGCCGACGGAAGGCGGGGCCGGACTGGACAACGCCACCCTGACGAGCATCGCGGAAAGCGCGGGAGCCACCGACGTCGCCTCCTGCATTGACGACGGCGAATTCCGCCCCTGGACCGCGTTCGTCAACCAGACGTTCAACGAATACCAGGTCGGCGGCACCCCGGCGGTCTTCGTTGACGGCCAGAAGTGGACGAACTCCGGCAACTTCCAGGAGTTCGCCCAGGGCATCATCGACGCCCGCGCCTAAGCCATCCGCCGGGTTGGTCCCGGCCGGCATCCGGGCGGCGGTTGCTGCGGTTTCACGCAGGGCCGCCGCCTGGGCTACCCTTATCTAGCCGGTTTTGTCCGGCACGCTGGCCCTTCGGCCAGCACGCCTCCTTAGCTCAGTTGGCCAGAGCACCTGTCTTGTAAACAGGGGGTCGCCGGTTCGAATCCGGCAGGGGGCTCCACGAACCCCTCTTTGACTAGGCAAAACGTTGGTTGAGAGGGGTTCTTTTATTTGGGGTAGCGAAATCCAAGAATATTCCAAGAATTGACGGCTTCCCAACCGGTCTGGAGCAGGGCGCTTGCAGGGGCGTGGTGAGGTTTCCACCGATCTCGCACGCATGGTTGGAAAGCGGGCAAGAGGCCTGCCGACCGAGTGGAGAAGGACTCCACGAAACCAGCAACAATTCGAGTGGCTTTGCCCCGTCGTCTCTCGATGAGCCCGAGCAGCTCCTGACACGAGCCGAAGTTGCCCTTTGGTAGACAAGGTATTGGGTCAACAGGGCAAATCCACCAGACGCGCTTGTTGCTTCCGATGCTGACGCCTGCGGGGGTAGAGGCAGGTTTTTGGTCGGATGCCACTGCTTTGCCAGCGCGGGCCGCTGCCGCGGTCAGTATCGGACGCACTCCGGCGACACTGTTGGACGCATTGACTTTCTTCCCGGCTGGTAACGGCCAACGGAGCCCGAGACACGCTGCCCTGCAGGCATCCTGATGTACTTGTTGTTCGTAGTGTCCGCGGCGCACCCCAACGACGGATGCGCTCACACATGTCCCCTCGTACAAGCATCGCTCTTGCAATGAATCGATAAATCTGTACGTTGATGTTAGCAGCGCCACTTTCTATCCGTTTGCTGCACAACATTGTTTCTTGGTTATTAAGGGGTAAGCATGAAGAAGAAGACCGCAGTTCTTTCACTCGTCGCCGTTGCCGGGTTCTCCGTTCTGTCTGCTACACCGGCTATGGCCGTGGGCACCGCCTACGACAACTGCAGTGACGCAGCAGCCCAGGGCGTTTACAACATCCCGGCTGGTTCCCCGGGCTACGGAACCCATCTCGATAGTGACCTCGATGGCATCGGCTGCGAAAACAGCAGCGCCGCGCCTGCCCCCGCCGACAATACGCAGCAGGTGACCCAGATGCCCGTCGGCGGCGCTGACACTGGTGTACCGACCGAAAACCCCGCCAATATCAGCGCTCTCGCCCTGACCGGCGGCCTCGTCTTGGCGGCAGTCGGCGGACGAAGCTACCTGGTACGCCGTCGTGCGGCAGCACAGGCCTAACAGCGACCTCAGTCGTAACCACTGACGCATGATTGACTCACTAATCGGCCGCCGCGGAAGCCATCTGGCTACCGCGGCGGCCGCCCTGATTCTCCTGGCCGGCTGCGCCGCGCCCGCACCTGAACCAGCCGCGCAAGCCGCTCCCTTGGGCCAGGCCACGTCGGCAGCTGCCCAGGCGGAAAACCCCGCCGCGGAACCCACGCAGACGACAACTCCCGCTGCTGCTGAGACCAAACAATCGAAGCCAGAATCTTCTGCTGCGCCGTCGCCCGAGGAAGTCCAAGAGCCGGTCCTGCCGGAATCCCCGCCGGTCACAGTGGCCATCCCGTCGCTCGGCGTGCAGTCGCAGCTGCTGCGGCTCGGCCTGCAGGATGATGGCACACTCGAAGTGCCTCCGGGAGATCCCGGTTCGCCTGCTGGCTGGTATATCCATTCCCCCACACCTGGGGAACGCGGGCCGGCGGTGTTCCTCGGCCACGTCAATGCCTACGGCAATGGACCCGGTGTCTTCGCCGGTCTGCGCGCGCTGAAAGGTGGAGACACCATCGAAGTCGCTCGGGAAGACGGCACCACCGCCATCTTTACCGTCGACCGCGCCGAGGCCTACTCCAAGGAAACTTTCCCGACGCAGACTGTGTATGGGAACACGGAAGGGGCCGAGCTTCGCCTCATCACCTGCGACGGATACGATCCTGCGACCGGAGAATTCGACGACAACTACGTGGTCTACGCAAAACTACGCACCTGATCCGCGTGAAAGATGCCGCGGCGCTGGGACTGATTCGCTTGATATGGAATGGGGGTAGACATGAAAGCCAAGCGGGAGACTGATTTCCGCCGGAATCTGATTGATCTGGTTAGGGCGCGCAACCCCGTACTCTTGGTCGAATCGCACGAGGACAGCCGGGTCCTGGAGATAATCCTAAGTGTTGCTCGGGATCCGGCGATCAAGAGACCCCGCAACGTCGCCGCTTTCACGCTGAGCCGCGGCCTGCATGTTCCGGGCGAAACGGGGAAAGCCGTAGCCCCGGTTGATGCTCTGGCTGCTGTAATGAAGATCCCTGACCCGACCATCTTTGTCTTCTACGATCTTCAGCATTTCCTCGGAGGCCAGGGCCGAGGCCCTGAACCCGCTGTCGTGCGTGGCTTGCAGGACGTAGCCCGGGAGTTCCGAACAGGGCAGGTCCCTCATACTTTGGTGATCGTTGCGCCAAGCCTGACTCTGCCGGTCGAACTGGAAAAGGAGGTGTCTGTCGTCGACCTTCCCCTGCCCGGCAGAGTCGAAATTGCGTCTGTGCTGGATGACATCATCAGCGCTAACGCGTCGCAGATTGAAGTCGATCTATCCGAGGACGACCGGCAGCGGCTGCTGCAAGCCGCGCAAGGACTGACACTCAGGGAAGCCGAGAATGCATTCGCCCGTGCCATTGCTTCTGATCGGCGCCTTGATGCCGCAGACATTGAAATGGTCCTCGAGGAGAAGCGACAAACCATCAAGAAGTCCGGCCTGTTGGAGTTCATCGATGACGTAGGCTCCATCGACGACATCGGCGGGCTGGAAAACCTAAAGACCTGGCTGAACAAGCGCAACGGGTCCTGGCTGCCGAGCGCACAGGAGTGGTCGATCCCGGCTCCAAAAGGCGTACTGATCACCGGTGTGCCTGGATGCGGGAAGAGCCTGACAGCAAAGTGCATGTCCTCCCTATGGGGGCTGCCCCTACTAAGGATGGATGTGGGGCGCGTCTTTTCCGGCCTCGTGGGTTCCAGCGAGCAGAACATGCGCGCCTCGCTAAGACTGGCGGAGGCGGTCGCTCCTTCGATTCTATGGATCGATGAGATCGAGAAAGGATTCGGGGCGGCCAGCGGGGGCGACTCAGGTACCAGCCAGCGGGTCTTCGGTACCTTCCTGACCTGGCTGCAGGAGAAATCACAGCCGGTGTTTGTTATCGCGACGGCGAACAAAATCGACGGTCTTCCCCCGGAACTGCTGCGCAAGGGACGATTCGACGAGATTTTCTTCGTGGACCTCCCGACAACGGCGGAACTTAAGGTCATCTGGAAGATTCAACTGCAGCAACGGCTAACCCCAGGCTCGAAGGCATCCGGGGAAATCGCGGTCAGTAACGCACTGCTCGAGCGGCTTGCAGAGGAGAGCAACGGCTTTTCAGGTGCCGAGGTCGCGGAGGCCGTGGTCAGCGCCTGCTTCGACGCTTATTCGGAACGGCGGGCGCTGCGCGATACCGACCTTATCCGCACGATCAAAAACACCGTGCCGCTCTCGACCACCCAGTCGGAGCAAATCAGAGCCATTCGCCATTGGGCCTCCCAACGGGCAGTTGCCGCCACCTCCGCCCAAGACCAGTCCGAGTATGACGTCCCGGTTTCTGCCGACACCGGCGACGTCGCGTCCTGGCGCGGCGGCCGCCGCATAGATTTCTAGGAGTCAACCATGAGTCTCGAAGTGCTGCTGATTCCGGCAGGGATCGCCGTGATAGCCGCCCTGAAGGAAGCCCGCAGTTCGGATCTGTGCGAAAAGTGCAAAACGACCCGCATCACCGACCAACCACTGCTCATCGAGGCCCTCACGGCCATCGGAGCGGCGGACATGAAGGTTCACGAGGGACGTGTTACCGGACTTAGCCCATTGGGACCATTTACGTTCCAGCGCATCGGCGATGTGTTTCTCGGTCGTGTGGACAAAAACGAGTCACAAACGGATGCGCTGCTCTCCCAGCTGGACCAGGCTGTCGGTGCGATCCTACAGCACCGCACGGTCGAAAACGTGCGGGCCCAGGCCGCAGCCATGGGAATGAGGCTCATTACCCAGCAGGCAGCCGACGGCAACGTTGAACTCGTGTTCGAGGAGGCGCCGTGACCAAGCGCATTACAGTCATTGTCGATCCGAACGGGATGATTACTGTCACCGCGAGCGGTCAGCCCGGACCGAAATGTCTGGATGAAATGGCGACCATCAAGTCGCTGATACCGGGTGCGACGACTGTCGATTCACGTCTGACGCCGGAGTTCCACCAGAGTGCCACGGAAACCGTTTCCCAGGCACAGGGGCATAGAGAATATATGGAGAAACTGGAATGACCCCAGAAGAAAAGCTGTGTTCCCGGAAGTGGCGGCTGCTCAACAGTGCCGGAGTGCTATGGAGCATCCTCTCCTTCGGGTTGCTTACCTGCGTCAACTTCCTTGTCCGGGGGATCAAGTCCAAGAACCGTCGCTGGATCATCTACGGGATAGGTTTTGCAGTCCTGTCGGTCGTTCTGCTCATCTGGAGCTCTAACGTCAACAGCGGCACTAAAGAAGCACCTGTCTCGACCCCCGGGTCCACCGCGTGGGGGTGGGTCTGGTTCCTGAGCTGGGTCGGCGGCATCGTCCTGTCCGTGATGACCAACCGCAAGTGGCTCATGTGGAAGGCCCACCATGGGAACAACAAGTGGTACGCGCAGCCAGCCACAGCGTATGGAATGCACCAAGCGCGTCCCGGCATGCAGCCAGGACAGCAGCAGGTTCCGCCTGCATGGCCCTATCAGGCGCAGGGGCAACAGCACCAAGGCCAGCCGTATCCTCCTCAAGCGCATCCTTTCCAACAACCGCGATACATGGGGCCGACCCAGCCACATGCACAGATGAGCGGCCAAAGCTACGCAGCGGGAAGCGAACCAGGATCGGGACATTCCCCGTTGCAGGCCCAGCAGAGCCAACGGCCCGTAAACGTCAATGGGGCGAGAGCTGAGGATTTCACCGCGATTGGAATGGACCAAGCCACCGCCGAGAAAATCGTTGACACCCGCTACTACCTTGGTGGCTACAGATCCTTCGAGCACATGCTTGCAGCAACGGGAGTTGCGCCCCACATCCTCATACCCCTCCGTGGGTCACTGAGTTTTGAAGCTCCACGGGATGGACAGTCAACATCGGCCCCCGACGCTCCAAAGCGTGACGCCGGTGGCCGGACCTTGGACCTATGATGCCCAACCACCCGCGGGTCGCCAGCGTGGTTCACGCCACGACGGCCGAAGGACCAGGCCTGCGGACGGCAATTTGGGTACAAGGGTGCAGCATCCGCTGTCGCGGGTGCATCAACCCCCATCTCTTTAGTCTGACGGGCGGGGAAATCATGTCACCGGAACAAATCATTCGGGATTCCCTCGCTGCAGGGGTCGAGGGGCTGACGCTGCTGGGCGGCGAGCCCTTCGACCAGGCTCGCCCTTTGGGGGGTCTGGCATCCCTGGCGCAGAAACGCGGACTAGGCATCATCACCTTCACCGGCTACGAGTTCAATGACCTGGCATCCCGTGGCCACGATGCGCAGTCCTTGCTGGCCAGCACAGATCTACTGGTCGACGGACCCTACCGGGCAGACATGCTCGAACAGAAGAGGGCGCTAGTTGGCTCCACTAACCAGCGCTTCATCCATCTGACCGACCGATATGCCGATTACGATCCCAAAACACATCGGAACCGCGTCCACGTGCGGATTGCCTATGACGGCACAGCCGCCATAGCTGGGTTCCTAGATTCTGCAGCCCTGAAGTCTCTTATGGAGACAACGGGGATGAAACGCGCACGACGAGTCCAATCCGGACGACCGGGCCGTTAGTGCACAGTCAGCGCTGCGTCCGTGCATCGTAAGGCTGGCACCGTTCCTAAGTCTCCGAAAGCTTCGAGAGAGATAGGTGCAGATGAGAACAACTGACTGCCAGAGTCTGTTGTTCATCTCATACCCATTGTCTGGGAGCTACATATGCGCCGTTGTCGGCGTTGAGGTCGGCTCGCCACGGGAGTTGTAGCAGCAGGTTGCCGCTAGATAGGGCACCCCAGCACCCAGTGGACCGAGGCGTGGCCCGCGCCGGCCCGTCAGCAGATTGGTATAGCCTTCTTCTCAGCTTGACCTTCCCGACAGAATGGACCAGTCGTGCAGATTGAACGACTTCTCGCACAAGCCGCGGATCAGAGGACCGGCAGGCTCGCCCTGGGACTATCTCTCCTTGGCCTAGCACTATTCCTGGCCGGCCTGCTGTTGCCGACAATCTGGGTGCTCATGTGGGCGTCGTTGCTGCCGTTGCTGGCAGGCCTCATCGCCGGCCTCGTGGCGCTCTCGAAGAATGCGGGCAGGAAGCCCGGAGTCTGGGCGATCGTCATCGCCATGCTGCCCATCCTCGCCGCAGCCGTCTTTGGTGCGCTGGTGTGGATGGCGCTCCACAGCGTTTCCTTCCTTTAGCAGAGAAGCCCCGCACACCGAGTGCGAGGCTTCTCTATGCAGCAGAAGAAATCGGCCGGTAAATCTCATAGGCTCCAGCGGATCACCACCCCTGCCAACGGGGCTGTCCCTAGGCTGCCTTGACGGCTTTCACCTCGGGGCAGGGCCATTCAACGAGCCGGACGAAGTTGCCCTCCTCGTCGTAGCAGCAGTCCTCGCAGATCACCGGTGCGGGCAGTTCGTCGCAGGCGTCGCAGCGGCCGCACGAGTTGGGATCCATGAAGTCGATGCCGATGCCGCGGGAATGTGTCGTGGCCATCTCGTCCTCCTTCTCTCCATCTGAGGTTGCTGCCAACCTAACACCGGCCTCTGACAGGATCGGAGATTTCCAGCGGCGTTGCCGGGACCGGCACGGATTCGGGTACACAGGCCGCAAGGAGCGGATCATCATATGGCACGGGCTGAGGCTGAGGGCTGAGGGGCAAGGGACCAAGGATGTGAGGGGTCAGGAAAGGCGCCACGGTGACCATCCGCCGTCGCCGGATTGGCTCTAAATTGGGGCGGCGCGAGGCTCTGCCGTCACCGATCCCCGGGCCAGCACCTCAACCCATTGTGTGCCCGCCAATCGGCGCCTACCCTAAGAGCCAAGGGTAGGAGTTGGCCATGGAAGTCACCCTTTTCGTTATCGACCTCGTGCTCGCCTTTGCCCCTTTTATGGTGCTGGTGCTTGTGCCGAATCGACGGGAAGGCCGACCCGTTGCGCCGCACCGCCGCTCCCCATCCGGCTTGGCAGCTGCCCGCCGGGCCAGGAAGAAGGTAGTCCCGGAAGGGGCCGGGAATCCTCTCCTGCCAGCGCCGGCGGGTGTCGGTGGAGTAACCGCGGCGACAGTGCGGCTGCGGCCCGCCCGGCGGCTGACCCGGCCGAGGTTCCGTCGCGGCCCAGGACGTCACACCAGGGGACCGCGATAAACGGGAGCATGGAACCGGCGGGTTGAAGCAGCTTCCATGGTGCTCACGGTTGTTTGCCCCCTGCCCGCTCCGGAGCCTTTGAACCGCGGAACCGATCCTTGTCTGCGGCTTGTTCCCCACCGCGAAGACTATTGATCGATCAGTGATTTCCCTCCGCTCTGCTCCGCCTTCATATGCCTGCCGCTACGGCGTGTCCATCCGGGCGCGATGAGGCGTCTGCCGTAGACATGAATGGACATGGAGAAGAAGAAACCCCTCGCACTTGCCTGCTTGGCGCTGGCCGTCCTGCTGTCCGGCTGCACCTCGCCCGCCGAAGCGGACCAGCCCCTGGTCGCCCCCACCATCGAGGTGACCGACAGCCCCGAACCGACCCGGGTTCCCGAAACCCCGGAACCGACCGAGAAGACGGAGGAGCCCAAGGCCCCGCCGGCGCAGGAACCGGAGGAGGAGCCTGCCGGCACCGCCCTGGAACAACTGGAAAGCATCGCGATCAAGGGCCGCGCCCCAAAGACCGGATACTCGCGCGACCAGTTCGGTGACGGCTGGCTGGATCCGGACCGTAACGGCTGCGACGCGCGCAATGACATCCTTCAGCGCGATCTGGACTACGCGGTCCTCAAGGCCGGCGGCTGTGTGGTCACCTCAGGGGTGCTGACCGATCCCTTCACCGCCACGACCATCGACTTCGTCCGCGGCAACAAGACCAGCACCGCCGTCCAGATCGACCACGTTGTCGCCCTCTCGGACGCCTGGCAGAAGGGTGCCCAGCGGCTGGCCAAGAACCAGCGCGAAGTCTTCGCCAACGACCCGCTGAATCTGCTGGCGGTGGACGGACCCACCAACGGCTCCAAGTCCGACGGCGACGCTGCGACCTGGCTGCCGCCGAACAAGGCGTTCCGCTGCGAGTACGTGGCCCTGCAGACCGCCGTCAAAGCCAAGTACGGACTCTGGATGACCCAGGCCGAGCACGACGCCATCAAGAACATCCTCTCCACGTCCTGCCCGGACCAACCGGTCCCGGCCGACGGGGGAGTGGACGAGCCAGTGGCAGCCGCGCCGGCGGCACCCAAGCCCGCTCCAGCCCCAAACCAACAGCCTGCACCGGCGCCTGTCCAGGAGGCGCCAGCCGGCGGGAACGTGTTCTACAAGAACTGCACCGCCGTGAAGGAAGCCGGCGCGGCCCCGATCCGGGCGGGCGACCCCGGCTGGGACACCAAATTCGACCGCGACGGCGACGGCGTCGGCTGCGAGAGCTGACGAAAGCAGACCAGCGCGGCTGAATCGCCCGAGACATGGTTTCCACGAGGGGCCGGCAGCGCGGCGGTGGCATGACGGTCAGTAACGGCGCCGCAGTCTCATCCGGAGGGGGCGGCCGTCCGGGTCGAAGAGGAGCCGGTAGGCCGGGGCTGCCAACCGGCGCTGCCAAGGGGATCCCTCCGCCGGGGTATGGGAGCGCAGCCGTCCTTGCGGCCGCGGCAGCAAGCGACCTGCACGGTGCCAGGCATCGAGCTCGTCGGCGCTTGAGCGGACGGCGCGTACAGCCTCGCGGGGATCGAGGAGGTCAGCATTATCGCCGGGGACGCGTCCCAGATGTTCGCAGAGTAGCCGCAGGCGCAGGTCACGGGCGAACGGGCGGGCGCCGTCACCGAGTTTTGCCGGGTCTGCCGGTGGCCTCGGGTCGCGCTGTTCGTCGAGCACGGCGGCCGTGAGTTCGGAATCGTGGCTCCAGGATCGCCGGTTCAGGTTGGCGCTGCCCACGGCGGCCCAGACGTCGTCGACCACGCAGACTTTCGAGTGGACGTAGATTGGCCAGCCCCGCCCGTTTTCGATGTCCAGCATCAGCAGCCGGTCGCCTCCGGCGTCGTGCACCATGCGCCAGGACAAACCCTGACCGAACAGCGCCGGTGGAACCTTGAGCCTGCCCTCCTGGTCAGGGAAGCGGGGGCAGACTGCGATGACATGGAGGCCGGGATGGCGGTGCAGGGCTTCCGCGAAGACCCGGCCGACGTCGGCTGACCACAGATACTGGTCCTCCACGTAGACCAACTGTCGTGCTCGCCGCAGCGCCTTCGCGTAATCGCGGGCCACGCTGCGCTCGCCGCCGGGTGCGAACGGGTAGCCCGGAGAGCGTTTGGGGTAGGTGCGCAGCAACTGCACCTCGCAGTCACCCGCGGCAGGCGGTGCCGGCCGCGGGGGAGGCAAGGGGGAAGCCTGCTGCCGGAGGCCGCGGATCATGTCCGGCAGCCGGTGCCATGGCAAGCGTGCCATCGGTGCGGGGTCGTCCCAGCGCTCACGAAACACTTTCTCCACCTCAAGGACGACCGGTCCGCGCAGCAGCAGCTGCACATCGTGCCATGCCGGAGTCGGTCCGTAGGCGCGGGCAAATCTGCGGGGCTGCGGGTCCCCTCGATGGGTCTCGTCGTCGCCGCGGGACCGGGCCAGATCCATCCCGCCCACGAAGGCGACGTCGGTGGAAGGATGGGCCGCGCGCCGGATGACCACGAACTTCTGGTGGTGACTGCCGAATCTGCGAACGCGGTGGTCGAGCAGCATCTCGGCGCCCGAGGCGTTGATGGCGGCGGCCAACTCCCGGTTCTGTCCCAGCGTGCCCACTATCCAGGAGGGATGGGATCGCCACAGGAGCCCCTTGACCGTGGCTCCGCGCCGCGCGCTGCGGCTCAGCGCTTCCGCCACGGTCAGGCCGGCGGTGAGCAGCTCGTCGGCGTCCATGCGCCACCCGGCAATGAGGACCAGGTCCCCCGGCCCCGTGGCATGCAGCTCAGCGGCCAGGAGCGGGAAATACTCCCGGCCGTGCACAAGCACGCGCACCTCGTTGCCGGCCGTCCATGGGAGCAGCTGTGTAGCGTCGTTGCCCCGCTCGGCCCCCGACAACAGCCAGTGATCGAGAGAAGAGCCGGTCGCTTCTCCCGCCAGCCTCATCTCAGCATCATGCCCGCCCGCCGGGGCACCGGCAATGCACAGTCCCCCGGACCGGGTCCGGGATGCCACACCGGGCTCGGCTTAGCGGCTGCAATGACTTGCGACAGGTACTCCCAGCGGGAGTGCTTCCCGGGTCATTCCCGGGTGGACTCGGGCAAGGAAGCCCCGGGTGAGCCGTACTGGAAAAGCCGGGGCGTGGCTGCGGAAAGTTCTTTGGCACAGCGGACCAGCATTGCGCCGAGGATTTCCCGGTCTTCAGGTGACCACGTGGGAAGGATTTCGTCGAAGGCCGCGGCGCCATCCTGGCCGATTTGCCTTTGCAGTTCGATTCCACTGGCTGATGTGCCAAGAAGGGTGGCGCGGCGATCCGCGGGGTCAGGTTGCGATCGATCAGTCCTCTGCCTTCAAGCCGGCGGACTTGCGGGTTCATGGTCGATTTATTCACTCCCCACTGTGCGGCTAGGTCCGAAAGGCGCGTTGGGCCGTTCCCGGTGAGGTATTCCAGCAGCGCCGTATCGGTTGGTGAGAGGTCAGCGGCTGCCGGGCCGAAGACGAAGTGTCGGATTTTTTTCCTGCTGGCCCACTGGAGCATCAGGGCGAAGCCGTGACGGACCTGCACTCCTGATGTCGGCCTGTCGCCGTCGCCCGCTTGCGTCGCTGTATCGGTCATGGGGGAAGCCTATCCAGAAAGATTCGGTTCGGCTAACCTAACTAAATTTGCTAAGCTTGATGCGTCCACAAAGACAACACCATTGGAGGTAGGAACATGACCACCACATCATTCCAGCATCAGTCGACTGTTTCCGGTCCGGCGGCTCCGGGAACCTCAGCCGTGCTCGCCGAGTTCAAGGACTACCTGCAGGCGCAGCGCCTGGTGGACCGCCTCTCGGATGAGAAGTTCCCGGTGGAGCACGTGCGCATTGTCGGCCTCGGCATCAGCAGCGTGGAGCAGGTCACGGGCCGGATGACCAAGGGCAAGGCCGCGCTGGCCGGAGCTGCGGGCGGCGCCTGGTTCGGCCTGCTCATCGGACTTCTGTTCGGGCTCTTTGTCCCCGGTATTGTCTGGCTGAGCGTGCTGCTGGGAAGCGTGGTCATCGCAGCAGTATGGGGGGCCGCCTTCGGTTTCATCGGGCATTGGAGCACCGGGGGACGCCGGGACTTCAAGTCGGTCAAGTCCCTCGAAGCCGAGCGCTACGCCGTCATGGTCGACGCCGACTACTTCGCCACGGCGGCTGCCATCGCCAACCGGTAGCCTGCCCGAGGGGGCGGGCGTCCCCTCCGGTAAACCGCGGGAGAGCCCCGGGAGCGGTTCACCCTCGTCGGGCCCACCTCTGACCCGTGGCTAGCTGAACGACCGCATCCACCACCGTTGTGGCGTCACTTGCGGGATTCGGGGTCCTCGTCTCCAATGTGTCCGGCGGCGTTCGCGTCAAGGACACGCTGGACGAAGGCGGAGTACTCCTCCATGTAGTGGCGCAGGAAGGCCTGCGTGGACTCGTCCCTGACCTCGCCGTCGTCGCCGTAGATGTCCGGGTTGAAGCTGATGTAGGCCTCGGGGGCGTTGAGCTGCGGGGCGTCCAGGAAGCTGAGAACGCTGCGCATGCTCGACTGCATGACGGCGGTGCCGATACCTCCCGGGGAAGCGCCGATGATGCCGGTGGGCTTGCGGGCGAAGGAGTTGGTCCCCCACGGGCGGGACCCCCAGTCAATGGCGTTCTTCAAGGCTCCGGGGATGGACCGGTTGTATTCGGGTGAGATGAAAAGGATGCCGTCGGAGGCCTCCACCGCTTCCTTCAGTGCCCGGCCCTCGGCGGGGTAGTCGGCGTCGTAATCCGAGTTGTAGAGGGGGAGGTCCCGGATGGGGATCTCGTTGAACTCCATACCCTCCGGGGCGAGCTTAATCAGCGCCTTCGAAAGGGTCCGGTTGATGGAGCCGCTGGCCAGGCTCCCGACAAAATATCCGATCCGATAGTTGGGCATGACGGTTTTCCTTCCAGTCAGCCGGCCGGAGCCGGCATTCATCCTGAGGCCCGGACTTGACCCGGCCCGGCGATTGTCAGGCCACTCCCGTACTAGCACGACGTGCCGCACGCCGCCAGAGCAGCGGACGGAGCGGCACTACGATCGGCAGGATCCTCCGCGTTTCCCGGCGTAGCCCGGATGATGGGCAGCCTCGGGCGCCGGGCGGCTGGGGCGGCCTGACCCTCGACAGCCCGCCTGCCCGCGTCGACAATGGACAGACCCGGTCCGCCTGCAGGCGGCCCCACCTCGACCCGAGGAGCATGCGGTGACCGACAGCAGCGTCGAGGCAGAGAACGCGGCCGCGGCCGCCGTCGTTAGCCACCACCGTGAGATGCTGGCCCGGCTGCAGGCGACGACGGCGGAGCTCACCCGTGCCCTCGACACCGGAGACGAAGACACCGTCTACAACGCGCACGGCATACTGCTGGAGTGGGGCGAACGGGAGATGTTGCCACACGCCGAGTTGGAAGAAGCCCAACTGTACGGGCCGGCCGGGGCGACCGGGGAAGCCCGGCTCCTGGTGGAGTCGCTGCTGGCCGACCATACCGCGCTGGCCTCGCTGCTGGACGAACTCCGGGGCGCCGAAGGAATGGAGACGGCCACGGTGGCCGCCTCGATGTGCAGCGTGTTCGCACTGCACATCGAGAAGGAGAACAGGCTGCTGGTGCCTTTCATTGCCCGGACTCCGGATCTGTCCTTGTCCTCGGCGGTGGAGGGCCTGGTGGAACTCGTCGGCGGCACGCACGTGCACGCGCCGGACGAGAACAAGCGCGCCCACGGGTGAGGGCATGCCGGCGGCTGAGGAGCCAACACGTAAGCGACGGTGAAGGGAGCAATGCTGTGAGCGAAGACCGCCCGGAACTGGATCCGGACATCCCGCAGAACGAAGACGGCATCGTCATCGAACCCGGATCGGAGATCGACCGGGACCTCGAAGAAAACCTGCCGGCTGACAACGACGGTGCCGGGCCGGAAGGGGAGCAGCTCTTGGGCGGGGAAGAGTAGCCCGGCAGAACCAGCTCCGCAGGACGCCCCGGCGCGCGCCGGTCAGGAGCGCGGCTGGACGCCGCCGGCCCTCGACCCTCGGGCGCTCGGCGTCAGCTGCCGATGATCAGGGTTTGCCAGCCGCCGACGCCGATGACGGCCCGCGAGCCAAGCTTGTTGATCAGCACCGGGTAGTGGTACAGATTGCCGCGGGAGTCGCGGGCCAGTACGCCTTGCTTTCCGTCGCCCAGATGGTCCCGGATCAGGGACAGATGCGTCATCGCGTTCCAGCCCGAGGAGCCGATGATCCGTCTGGTCTCGGAAATGAACTTGCCGGCGCCGTTGGACCGGTACAGCTTGAGCTGGCCCTGGGGTGTCTTGGCCACGACGTCCATCTTGGCGTCGCCGTCGATGTCGGCCGTGAAGATCGGCAGGGACTTCCAGCCGGTGCCCAGCAGCGTGCGGCTGCCGTGATTGAGTCCGGCCGGGTTCGGATAGTAGTAGAGCCGGCCGGTGTCGGTGTTGCGGGCCAGCAGCGCAGGGTAGGGGTCGGCCTGTTTCCACGCGGTAACGGTGACGTCGTAGTTTCCCCACCCGCTGGATCCGATGGTGGCGGCACTTTCCAGTCCGCCGTCCGGCTTGCCGAAGTGAGCCGTCAGTTTGCCGGACTTCCAGCGCACCACCACATCGAGCACGCCGTCGGCGTTCCAGTCGGCCACCTGAACCTGTGACACTCCCTTGAACCCGCTCGCTACAAGCCGGCGCTTGTAAAGGTCGTGGCCCTTGGCCGAGTCGTAGGCGTAGAGGTTCCCCGCGGAGTCGATGGCCGCGACGTCGCCATGCTGGAAGCTGGCGCGCACCATGCCCGGATGCGGGGGCAGCGTTGCCCGGGTGGTTGCGTAGCCGGCCATGTTCGCCACCGCCACGTACATCCCGTACCAGTCCTTGTGCGTGGTCTTCATATACCCCACGCCGATGTCCGTGGCGTTGGGGCTGAGCAGGCCGGCGCGGTGCGCGGGGGAGTTCATCCACCAGTCCACCACCTCGCGGGCGGAGTTGTTGATGGCGATGTTCTCGGTGTACCAGTCGAAACCGCGCGGGATTTCGTTGCTGCCGTAGCCCGGGCGATGGATCTTGTTCATGTCCAGCGTGTTCTTGTTGATCCGCGTGTTCAGCTCCTCGGACCACTGCTGGGCAACATTGCCTACGTTCTGGTTCCAGACCACGGGCGAGAGGCCGTTCTGCGCGCGGTAAAGGTTGGTCAGCCGCAGCACCTCGGCGACGAACGGATCCTGCGCGTTCCTGGTGACCGCCGAGGCCGGGGCCACCCCCGCGAAAGCGAGGGCGAGCAGCAGGATGAGGGCAATAAAAGGTTTCACAAGAACGCGCACATCATTCAGGGTACGGGTTGAACGATAAAACCACGATGGTGAGACCCCTGGCGGACGTCCCCGCGCGCAAAGAAATGACGCCCGCCCGAAAAATCACCACCAAGGCGAGCACGACGACGGCGGGAGGCTTCCCCGCGAAGCCTCCCGCCGCCGTCGAACGCTGACGCGCGCCAGCCCCGCCCGTTCGGCGACTACTCCGCCAGCTGCTCCCGCACCAGCGGCGCCACCTTGGTGCCGTAGAGCTCGATGGAGTTCATCAGCTTCCCGTGCGGGAGGGTGCCCAGGCTGTACTTCATGTCCCAGCGGGACAGGCCCAGGCCCTTGGCGACCTTCACGATCTTGGTGGCCACGGTCTCCGGGGAGCCGACGAACAGGGCGCCGTCCGGGCCCGCCTCGGCCTCGAACTGGCCGCGGGTCATCCGGCTCCAGCCGCGCTCGCGGCCGATCCGCTCCTGCATGTCCGCATACGGCAGCCACATCTCCTCGCGGGCCTGCTCGTCCGTGTCCGCGATGTAGCCGGGGGAGTGCGCTCCGACGGGCAGCGCCGGCTTTTCGAACTGGTCCAGCGCACGCTGGTAGAGCTCGGTGAAGGGGGCGAAGTTCATCGGTGCCCCGCCGATGATGGCCAGCATCAGCGGCAGGCCGTAGTGGGCCGCGCGGACCACCGACTGCGGGGTGCCGCCGACGGCGATCCAGGTTTTCAGGCTGCCGGAGGCCGTGGGCGGGTAAACCCGCTTGTTGTCCAGCCGCGGCCGGGTGCGGCCGGCCCAGGTGACGGGCTCTTCCTTGAGCAGTTCGGTGAAGAGGTGGAGCTTCTCGTCGAAGAGGACGTCGTAGTCGGCCAGGTCCAGGCCGAACAGTGGGAAGGACTCCGTGAACGAGCCGCGGCCCAGGATGACTTCGGCGCGGCCGTTCGAGGCGGCGTCCAGGGTGGAGAAGCGCTGGAACACCCGGACCGGGTCGTCGGAGCTGAGCACGGTCACGGCCGAGCCCAGGCGGATGCGGCTGGTCTGGCCGGCGATCGCGGCCAGCACCACATCGGGGGCGGACACCGCGAAGTCCTCGCGGTGGTGTTCGCCGATGCCGATGAAGTCCAGGCCGACCTCGTCGGCCAGCTTGGCTTCGGCGATCACGTTCCGAATGACCTCATCGTGCGGCAGGAGCTTGCCGTCGGCTCCGGTGGTGACGTCTCCGAAGGTGTCCAGCCCGAGCTCGATTGTCTGTGCCACGCGGTGGCCGCCTTTCATGGGTCAGGCATATATGCATATGCATGGTGTCTACTGGCGGCAACCGCGGGCCGGCCCGGGTTATTCCGCGGCGCCCGGGCGGGAGAGCGGGGGGACCAGCTGGCCGGACTCCCGGCGGATCCACCATTGGCCGGTGCTTCGTTTTTCTGCCCACGTGGAAAACCGGTAGTGGTAGAGCGTCGCGCGCACGTAGAGCGGCCGTACACCGTCGAATGGATCGTGCCTGAGCAGCTTCAGCGTGGCCTTGTCGGCTTCCAGCAGCCGCACCAGCAGCGGGATGAACCAGTTTTCGCCGCGGGAGCCCAGCGCCAGGAACCACATCAGCCAGTCGAGCCTCAAGTGGTAGGGCGCGTACTGCCGCGGCATCCGCTGCGGGTCTCCGGGCTTGCCCCTGAACCCGTACTCGCGCCAGTGGACGCCGTCGGCGGACCCTTCCACGGCCACTTCGTAACGTTCCCGCGTGATGGAGCCGAAGGCGCCGTAGGCATTGGCTAGGTGCCAGCTGTTGAAACTGGCGTTCATCAGCTGGTGCCGGCTGAACAGGTTTTTCAACGGCCAATAGCTCAGGTACACCAGCAGGGCGCACACCGCGAGCACCACAACGGTGAACCACACCGGTTCCTGCCGGTACTCCGGCGTGAAGTCACCCACCGGCAGGATGGCCTGCACCGCGTCGTCGGACACCGCCGCGAAGGCGAGCAGGATGGTCAGGGTGTTCAGCCACGCGAAGTTGCCCGACACCACCAGCCACAGCTGCGTGACGATCACGACCGCGGCCGCCATGCTGCCCACCGGCTGCGGAAAGAACAGGAAGAACGGCACCACCAGCTGGGCAAAGTGGTTGCCGGCCACCTCCACCTTGTGCAGCGGTTTGGGCAGGTGGTGGAAAAACCAGCTGGCCGGATTGGGCATCGGCTGGGTTTCGTGGTGGTAGTACAGGGCGGTCAGGTCCCGCCAGACCGGGTCGCCGCGCATCTTGATCATGCCGGCGCCGAACTCCAGCCGGAACACCAGCCAGATGAACAGCCACAGCACCGGGGCCGGCGGCGCCACCCGGTCCGAGCCCAGGAAGGCGGCAAGGAAGCCGGCCTCGAGCAGCAGCGTCTCCCAGCCGAAGCCGTAGAACGTCTGGCCCACATTCACGATGGACATGTACAGGAACCACAGGGCCAGGAACGCGATCATCGGCAGCCACGGCGGTCCCAGCTGCGGCAGGCCGGCCACCAACAGGGCTGCGATGACGACGCCGGCCCACGCCACCGCGCGCAGCCGGCGGTCCGTGTATCCCCAGCGGAAGAGGGTGAAGCCGCGCGGGGTTCTTCGCTGCAGCAACCGGGGCACGGGCAGCAGCCCGTGTTCGCCCAGCAGGGCCGGGAACTGGGCCAGCGCCGAGGCGAAGGCGATCAGGAACACCGCGGCGATGCCCCGCTGCAGCACCTGCCGCGCCAACTCGAACCCCTCGGCACTGAACCATTCCATGGCATGTCCAACGCTACGACCGGCCGGTCCGCTGTCAAGCAACAGGCCCGGCTCGAGGGAGCCGGGCCTGCCGGGGGTTGAGCTTCACCAGGTGGGCCGGCGAAGCGGTGATGCGGGGGAGGTGCGCAGTGGGGTAGGTGCGCAGTTGGGTCAGCCGAAAAGCGCGGAGACCTTCAGCAGCGTCTGGCTGACGCCGTAGAGCAGCGGCACGCCGACCAGCACCCAGCCGAGGGCTACTTGGGCTTTCTTCATCTCAGGCCTCCTTTCCGGCCATCGCGGCTTCGCCGGCATCCCTGGCCGGTGCCTCGTGGTACTTGCTGTCCACCGGCTTGACCATCAGGTTGGCAATGAAGCCGATGACCAGCAGGCCCACCATGGTGAGCAGGGCCGGCTGGTAGGCCTGCGCCGTCAGCTCGCCCGGCTTGCCCTGGGCATCCAGGAAGGCGTTGACGATCAACGGCCCGGCGATGCCGGCGGCGGACCAGGCCGTGAGCAGGCGGCCGTGGATGGCGCCCACCTGGAAGGTGCCGAACAGGTCGCGCAGGTAGGCCGGCACGGTGGCGAAGCCGCCGCCGTAGAAGCTGATGATGACGGCCGCCAGCAGCACGTACAGCCCGGTGGAGGTGTAGCCGAACAGGGCGAGCACCACGTACAAGGCGGCGCCCACGCCCAGGTACAGCATGTAGTTGTTCTTGCGGCCCAGGTAGTCGGAGGTGGTGGACCAGACAAACCGGCCGCCCATGTTCGCGATCGAGAGCAGCCCCACGAATCCGGCCGCAACGCCCGCGGACACCAGCGAAACGCCGTCGGGCTGGCGGAAGAAGTCCTGGATCATCGGGGAGGCCTGCTCCAGGATGCCGATGCCTGCCGTGACATTGCAGAACAGGGCGACCCAGACCAGCCAGAACTGGCGGGTCTTGATGGCATTCTTCGCCGAGACGTTCGCCGTGGTGACCAGGGCCTTGGCCTTGACCTTCGAGGCGTCGAAGCCTTCGGGCTTCCAGCCGTCCGCCGGAACCTTGATCGTGAAGGCACCGAACAGCATGTAGGCCAGGTACACCACGGCCAGGGTCAGGAACAGCTTGCCGACGGCGTCGCCGCTGGCCACCCAGCCCGGGGTCCCGTCGAAACTGGGGTCGTAGAACTGCAGCAGTGCGGTGGAGACCGGGCTGGCGATCAGCGCTCCGCCGCCAAAGCCCATGATCGCCATGCCGGTGGCCAGGCCGGGGCGGTCCGGGAACCACTTGATCAGGGTTGATACGGGGGAGATGTAGCCGATGCCCAGGCCGATGCCGCCGATCACGCCGTAGCCCAGGTAGACCAGCCAGAGTTGTTCGGTGAAGATGCCCATCGAGCCGACCAGGAAGCCGGAGCTCCAGAACACCGCGGAGGTGAACATCGCCATGCGCGGACCGTTGCGGTCCACCCAGGTGCCCATGACGGCGGCGGAGAGCCCGAGCATCACCATGGCGATGGAGAAGATGATGCCGATCTCGGTCAGGCTGACGTCGAAGTGGGCGACCAGGGCGTTCTTGTACACACTGGTCGCGTAGGCCTGGCCGATACACAAATGCACGGCCAGCGCAGCCGGCGGAATCAGCCAGCGGTTAAAGCCCGGAGGGGCGATCGTATGCGATCGGTCCAACCAACTCATCGTCGGGCGTCCTTTCAGGAGAGGGGTGCGAGCAGAACTGCAACGTGTGCTTCAGTTCACATAGTGGCCGATGGTTGGGCCAGGCAACCGGATTGATCCGGCGTGTCGTCCGGCACTGCCCTCGGGGCGCCGCGGCCGGTACGGTGGAGGAATGGAACAGGTCCTCGCCGTTCGGGGCGTGGAGGGCTACCGGCAGTACCGGGCTCCGGCGCTCGCCGTGACTCCGGCGGGCAGCGCCGTCGTCGCCTATGCAGGGATGGGAAGGCAGGGCCGGTCGCCTGCGACCGGCGACCTGCTGCTGCGCCGCAGTTTCGACGGCGGCGCGACCTGGGAACCGCAGCAGGTGGCGTGGGCGGACACGTCCGGACACGCGGCGGGCCGGCCGGGACTGTTTTCCGACGCCGCAACCGGGCGGATTTTCCTGGCCTTCGTCGCGGCGGCCGGAGGCGGCGAAGCGGGGCCGGACCCGGCGGCCACGGCACGGCGCTTCGAACTGCTGTCTTCCGACGACGACGGCGCCACCTGGCAGCACCGGTCGGTCGCCCCGCGGCCTGCCTCGGACGCGATCACGCGGCTCGCCGCCGCCGGGCCGGGCACCGGCGTGCACGCCGGCCGATACGCCGGGCGGTTGCTGGTGCTGTTCGCGGTGATGGCCGAGGGTGCGGGCGCGGGGGCCGCCTCCTGCTACAGCGACGACCACGGGGACACCTGGACCTTGGGAAAGCCGCTGCCGGCGCAGGACTCCGGCCCGGCCGCGGAGGACGGCGGGGGTGCCGCCGTCTGCCTGACCGACGGCCGGGTACTGCTGCATACCTGGGCTGCTCCCCGGCGGTTGGCCGCGGTCTCTGACGACGGCGGGCACAGCTACGGGCCGCTGCAGCCGGTCGACGAACTGTCCGATCCCGGGAGCAGCGGCTCCCTGGTCCGCTTCGACGGGCTGCCGGCCGTGGGCGGGCTGGCCGCACCGGCCAGCGACCGCTGGCTGCTGGCCGCCAACTGCCAGGACCCGCTGCTGCCCCGCAACGTGGTACTCAGCCTCTCTCGGGACAACGGGCACTCGTGGCCGCACAAGCTCACCGTTTTCGGGAGCGGTGCCAGCGGGCCGGCCGCGGTGCGGCTGCCGGACGGCCGCATCGGGGTGCTGTACCAGCGGCAGGGCGGACGCGAGATCGTCTATGCCACCGCAGATCCGGGGCGGCTGCTGGCGGCCTGGCCGCGCGGGGCCGTCACGGCCCGGGACGACGACGCGGCGGGGCAGGGCCCCGTGACCGGGCCGCTGCCGGTGCCCAAGGACTACCCGCTGCGCTTCGACATGGTGCTGGAGGAGGTCCGCAGCCCGGCCGGGGGCGGACCGGAGCCCGGCCACCGCGCCGGGGATGTGCTGGTCTTTGCCGGGCGGGCAAAGATGCTGGGACCGCAGCACCTGAGGGTGCGGCTGGCCGGCGGGTTCGACAACGCCGCCGACTTCCCGCCCCAGGATTTGGGCCCCGGCGGAGAAGCCAGCTACCTCCATCCTGTCCGCACGGTGACGCGCGCCGACGTCGCGGCCGGAGGCCTGACCGTTTCCTTCTCCTGCACCGCGGTCCCGGCGGACGAACCTTCCGGCGGTGCCCCGGTGGCGAGCCGCACGCGGGAGTTCAGCATCGACGTCGTCAGCGGTGAAATCCGCGAGACGTGACGCGCGCCTCGGCACCATCCCGGCGCCCTCCCGGCGAGGTGTGCAAGGATTTAACCCGGGATCAACGAGCGCCGCCCGGCGGTGGCGGAGACGCAGAACGGAGAGGGATTGCAGGACAAGGACCCAGACCAGGAATCCATGTCACCCATGACTCCGCAGGCGGGAATGCTGCCGATCATCAAGCCGAAAAACATCCCGGCCAACGACGCCGGCCGCGGCTCCGGCACCGGACGCGCCGGTTCGGCCGCTGGGCCCCAGAGCACCCACCCTCCGGTGCCACGTCCGACGGACCGGCCGGTAGCCAAGCAGGTCAAGCCCGTTCCCAGCGGCACCGCGCCGCTGCCCGCCTCCGCGGCAGCCTCGCGCTCGAACGCGGCGGCCCGACGGATGCTGCGCAAGCTCGTGCAGGGCGAGGCGCCGCCCACCGCGCCGATGAGCATCGTCGAGAGGCTGGCCGGCAGCCCCTACGCGAACCCGATGATCCAGACGGCCGGGGTCGATGCCTCCGCCCGCATCACGCTGGACTTTGCCCTGGACGTGGCGGAAACCATGTTCCGCTACGGGGCCGGCGCGCTGGAGGTGGAAACCAGCATCATCGCCGTGACCGCGGCCTTCGGGCTCAGCGACATCGACGTGGACATCACCAACCAGTCCGTGGTGATCAACTACGCCAAACCGGACACGATTCCCATTACCGTGATGCGGGTGGTGCGGTCCTGGACCAACAACTACGCCGGCCTGTCCCTGGTGCACGAACTGGTCACCGACATCGTCAACGGCGGGGTGGGGCGCAGCGAGGCGAAGGAACGGCTGCAGGAGATCACCTCGCGCCCCAAGCCCTTCGCCCGGTGGATGGCCATCGCGGCCGGCGGCGTGTTCTCCGGCTTCATCATTGCCTTCCTCGGCGGCAGCGTCTTCGCGGCCCTGGTGGGCGGCATCTCCACCGTGCTGATGGGTTTGGTCGGGCGGAAGCTGAGCAAATGGCGGATGCCGGACTTCTTCATCACCGGCATCGGCGCCTGCCTGGCCACCGTCATGGCGCTGCTGTTCTGGACGCTGCACGTGCCGATGAGCCCGTCGCTGGTGATTGCCGGCGGCATCCTGTTCCTCCTGCCGACCGGTCGGCTGGTCTCCGCCACCCAGGATGCGATCAACGGCTTCCCGGTCACCGCGTCGGGACGCTATCTCTCGGCCTTCTTTACCTTCGCTGCGATTGCCGCCGGCGTCGCCGTGGGGCTGGTGGGCGGCTCGATGCTCGGCGTCAGCCTGCCCGAAGTCTTTGTGGAGGGCCAGGGCCAGTACCCCTACGTGGTGCGGGCGCTGCTGCTCGTCGTGTCAACCATTGCCCTCAGCATGACCGAGCAGACCAAGCTGAACATGCTGCTGCCCACGGCCGCCGTCGGGCTGGTCGGGCTGTTGATCTACGATCTCGCGGTGTGGGCGGGGATCGGCGACCGGATCGGCCCCGCCGTCGGGGCGGTGGTGATCGGGTTCCTCGGGCGCATCGTGGGCCTGCGGATGGGCTCGCCGCAGCTGGTGGTGGCGGTGCCGGCCGTGCTGTTCCTGCTGCCCGGGCTGTCCGTGTTCCGGTCCATCTTCGAGCTGACCGTCAATTCGGAGGCGCCGTTCAACGGCATCCTGGGGCTGTTCGGTGCGCTGACGGTGATCCTGGCCATCGCCGGCGGTACCGTGCTCGGCGACAACCTGGCCCGGCCGTTCACCAAGGGGCTGGGCTCGAACGAAAACCGGCGGGCCCGGCGCCGCTAAGGACGCCGGATCCACCGGGTGCGGGATGGGTTGCCCTGCACCGGGGGCCGGGGTGGGCGTCGGGGATGGGCGCCCGGTGGGCGCCGTCCGCCGGTGGATCGTTGCAGAAAGCCCCCGGCGATCCCGGCTCAGGCCGGGTAGTTCTCCGGGAAGATCTGGCCCGCCGGCGTGCGCTTCTCCGCCTGGAAGGCGTCTTCGGCCCGGCCGTAGGCCCAGTAACCCGAGATGGAGACCTGGTCGCGGGACAACCCGTGGTCCTTGAACAGGACATCGCGCAGGGACTTCACCTCGTCGCGCTCGCCGTGGACGAATGCATCCACGCGGCCGTCGGGCCAGTCCAGGCCGGCTATGGCGTCGCGCAGCAGGGTAGCGGTCCCGGGCGTTTGGCCGCGCCGGAACAGCCAGTGGATTTCCAGGTTGGCCGGAGCGCCCAGCTCCTGCACGTCCGCCTCGGAATCCACTTCCAGGAAGGCATGGCCGCGCGCGTCCGGAGCCAGTGCCTCAATGGCGGCGGCAACTGCCGGCAGCGCCGCGTCGTCGCCGGCCAAAAGGTACCAGTCGGCGTCGGGATCGGGCCGGTACGCGCCACCGGGGCCGTTGAACATCATCCAGTCGCCCGGCTTGGCCTGCGCGGCCCAGGGTCCGGCGAGGCCTTCGTCGCCGTGGACCACAAAGTCGACCACGACTTCGCGGGTGTCGCGGTCCAGCCGGCGCACGGTGTAGGTGCGGGTGACGGGCAGCTTGTCGGCCGGAAGGGTTTCCTTCAGCTCCGCGACGTTGACCGGGAGTTCCACATCGAGCGCGGGGTCCAGGAAGATGATCTTGATGTACTGGTCGGTGGCGTCCTTGGCGGCAAACCGTTCGGCGAACGAATCGAACGCCTCGCCGCCGGCGTAGACCCGGACCATGTGCTGTGAAATCCACTCGGTGCGCGTCACCTGGAGATTCGTCTGCACCCGCGGCGGCCGAGCGCTCCGTCCCGCACGGGCCGGGGCTGCTGCCGGTTGTGTCTGCATCCTGCACTACTCCTGACGAAGGGAAACTGCTACTGAGGAGAACCTAATCCACCGGTCGGGTAATCCCAATTTGCGGATGTTAAAGGTCACACGCGCGCCCAGGAACGCACGGACCCCCACCGCGAACCCCTTGGCCTCAGCGGTCCGGGCAAGGTCCCGGCTGTCCACGTTTGGCCGAAACTGTCCATGTCTTGGAAACCGTTAAGGCCTTGACCTGCGGCGACGCCGGAGCTGCGCGCAAAACATGGACAAAACGTTCCGGCGTCTGCCAGCCGGCAGCCCACGTCGCCCGGCTGCACGACGCGGCTCAGGCCCGGCTGCACGACGCGGCTCAGCGCAGCTCCCAGTGCACCGGTTCGGCGCCTTGGGCGGCCAGCAATTCGTTAACCCGGCTGAAGGGCCGCGACCCAAAGAATCCGCGGGAGGCCGACAGGGGGCTGGGGTGCACGGTCTCGATCCGCGGCACCTGCTCCAGTACCGGAGCCAACTGCTGGGCTTCGCGGCCCCAGAGCAGTGCCACCAGTGGGCCGCCGCGCTGGGCCAGCGCCCGGACCGCGAGTTCGGTGACCTGCTCCCACCCCTTGTTGCGGTGGGAGCCGGCCTTGCCCTCCTCTACGGTCAGCGCGCGGTTAAGCATCAGCACGCCTTGGTCGCTCCAGGCGCTCAGGTCTCCGTGCTGGGGCGGCCGGATGCCCAGGTCCATCTGCAGTTCCCGGTAGATGTTGGCCAGGCTGCGCGGCAGCGGACGCACGTGCCGTTCGACGGCGAAGGCCAGTCCGATCGAGTGTCCCGGCGTGGGATAGGGGTCCTGGCCGACGATCAGGACCTTGACCTTGGACAGCGGGCGCTGGAATGCCCGCAACACGTTGGCCGGCGCGGGCAGCAAGGTTTTTCCGGCGGCGCGCTCGCCGTCGAGGTAGGCGGCCAGGTCCCAGAGCAGGGGTTCGGCGGGAGCAAGAACCTCGGCCCACTCGGGATGAATCACGGCGGAGAGCTCCCGGGGCGAGGCAAACGGGTACGGGGCGCCAAGGTCCGCGGCGGGCGGGTGGGCTGGCAGCGGAAAGAGGGCACCGTCGTCGTAGTTCACAGTTCCATCTTTGCGGAAACCACCCGCCGGCAGGCAATCCGGTCGCGCACGCCGCCCGCCGGGCCGGGACCGGCCCGGGGCGGTGAATGACATGCCTGTGATTCGCCTTTATCATGGGGGAGGTATTGATTGCTGTCAGCAAGTACTAGGAAGCGCAGGTGTGTTGTGGCGGGTTCGGCCGAGGCCAGTGCCTTTTCACTCGAGGCCGAGGTTGACGACGCCAGCCCGCTGAGCGAACGCGACCAGCGCATGCTGGCTCTGGAGCGGCAGTGGTGGAAGTACGCCGGAGCCAAGGAACAGGCCATCCGCGAACTGTTCGACATGTCCGCCACGCACTACTACCAGATCCTGAATGCGTTGATCGACACCGAGGATGCGTTGGCGCACGATCCGATGCTGGTGAAGAGATTGCGTAGACTACGTACGTCCCGCCAGCGCGCGCGCACTGCTCGCCGGCTGGGCACCGACGCCTAGATCCGGGACGGCCTGGTAGGCCGGTTTCCGTTTCGCCACCACAAGGATGCACTGAAAGCGATGAGCAAGTACCCCCGGGATGAGTTCGACCAGGTCCCTGAAACTTCAGACCGCCACGGTGTGCACCGCGCACGGATGGCGACGCCGAAGTCCAACGGCCTGGGCCTGATCGTCCTGGCCGCGGTACTGGCGCTGGCAGTTGGCGCCCTGTCGTTCTTCGTGCTTCCGCTGCTGGGAGGCGGAGGATCTTCGACCACGGCCGCCGGCCAGGCCGCCCCCGCTGCCAGCGTTTCGCCCACGCCAACGGCGCAGGAAACCGAAACCGCCGAGCCGGAAGCGACCGCCGCCGCGAAGCCGACCGAGGAGGCAACGGAAGAGCCCACCGAGGATCCGACCGAGGAGCCAGCCGAGGAACCCACGGAAGAGGCCGCGGCGGTCAACAAGCAGGACCCGGTGATGATCCTCAACGGCACCGGCGTGACCGGGCTGGCCGGCACCGTGTCGCAGCGGGTGCAGGCGGACGGCTGGTCGATCGCGGTCGTGGACAACTGGGGCGGTGCCCCGCTCGCCGGCTCGGTGATCTTCTACAACCCGGGCCAGGAAGCCAACGCGCGGGCCCTCGGCCAATTGCTGGGCATCAGTGCGATGCAGGAAAACGGCAACGTCTCGCAGTACGTCACCGTGGCGCTGGGACCCGGCTACCAGTAAGGCATTCTCCTCGCCGCGCCGCCAAGGTGGCGCTGGGCCCGGCTGCCAGTAAGGCATTCTCCTCGCCGCGCCGCCAAGGTGGCGCTGGGCCCGGCTGCCAGTAAGGCATTCTCCTCGCCGGGCCGCCACGGTGGCGCTGGGCCCGGCTGCCAGTAAGGCATTCGCCAGGCCGGGCCCCCAATAGGCCGTGCGCCTGGATTGCGCGCCGGCCGGGCCGCCAACTGCCCGCGGCGCCGTAGCCCTATTACCCATGCGGAGCGGCCTCAAAGCGGAATTTCGGTTACGCCTCAATAACATTTAAGTGTGCGGTAGCTCACTTCACCCCGCTGCGCGGTTAAGGTGAAACCATCCTGCCGCTGAACCGTACACGGCAGGCTGGAACTACTGAGTATGGAGAACGCTATGGCGCTGGGAACCGTCAAATGGTTCAACGCGGAAAAGGGCTACGGCTTCATCACCGTGGACGAAGAAAATTCCGATGTTTTTGTCCACTGGTCCGCTATTCAAATGGATGGTTACCGTTCCCTCGATGAGGGGCAGCGCGTAGAGTTCCAGATCGGCCAGGGCCAGAAGGGTCCGCAGGCAGAAGAGGTCCGGGTCGCCCCGTAGCAGACCCGCAATGACGACGGCGGCGGAGGCTGGGGTGCCTCCGCCGCCGGTTTCGTCGCGCCGGTTCGTCGCGCCGGTTCGTCGCGCCGGTCGGGCTACTCCTTGAGCGGGATCCCGCGGGCGTCGCGCTTGAACGGCTCTGCCCCGACCAGGATCATGATGCCCTCGACGAACCCCCAGACGGCGCCGAAACCAAACGTCAGGAACGTGACGACAATCTGCACCACGCCGATGGCGACGTGGCCCAGATAGAACCGGTGGACGCCCAGGCCGCCCAGCAGGATGCCGAGCAGCCCGCCGATCAGCCGGGACTTCTGTTCCGGATAGTAGTAGCCCGGGGGAGCCCCGTAGTACTGCTGCTGCCCGTAGGGCTGGCCCTGGCCCGGCTGGCCGGGCTGCGCGTATGGCTGTCCCGGGGCGCCGTACGGTTGCTGGCCGAAGGGCTGCTGGCCCGGCTGCTGTTGCCCCGGAGCCCCGTAACCCGGCTGGCCGGGCTGCGGGTATTGCTGTCCCGCTGCGCCGTACGGCGACTGTCCGCCGAGCGGCCTAGTCGGGTTGGTGCCCGGTGCCAGGGGCTCGGTGGGGTTGCTGGTGTTCTTCTCGTCCGGTGATTCAGACATGGTTCTCCGACCTGTGCCCGGTGCCGGGCCGATTGTTCGCGTGCGCTGTCTTGCCTGCCAATCTACGCGGGAGGGGCCTGTCGTTTCCATGGGGGTCCACCCTGATTGTTGGCCCGGGGGTGCTCAGGGGGATCTCGGCCGGAGAAGCGCGTCATCCGGCAGGCCCAACAGCTTGCACTCGACACCTGCGAGTGCTAATTATTGAGTTAGCACTCTCGCGGGCTGACTGCTAAGAAAGCCCGTAGGGAGTGAAACCCGCCACCTCGGTGAGGTGAGCGGCGCGGCGTACCGAATCCGCCGTCGTCGTGAGCCGTCCGTCGCGGGCACCGCAGGTGGCCAGCAGCCGTCAAAAGCTGCGTCCAGTGTCTATTGTCCAGAAGGGACGTAAGCCGCTATGGCAAAGATCATTGCATTTGACGAAGAGGCCCGCCGCGGCCTCGAGCGCGGACTCAACACCCTCGCTGACGCCGTTAAGGTAACCCTCGGCCCGCGTGGCCGCAACGTCGTGCTCGAGAAGAAGTGGGGCGCCCCCACGATCACCAACGATGGTGTTTCCATCGCCAAGGAGATCGAGCTGGACGACCCGTACGAGAAGATCGGCGCCGAGCTGGTCAAGGAAGTCGCCAAGAAGACCGACGACGTCGCCGGTGACGGCACCACCACCGCCACCGTCCTGGCCCAGGCCCTGGTCAAGGAAGGCCTGCGCAACGTTGCTGCCGGCGCCGACCCGCTGAGCCTGAAGCGTGGCATCGAGAAGGCTGTTGACGCCGTCACCGCCGAGCTCATCGCTTCCGCCAAGGAAATCGAGACCAAGGAACAGATCGCCGCTACCGCGTCGATCTCCGCCGGAGATCCGCAGATCGGCGAGCTGATCGCCGAGGCCCTGGACAAGGTGGGCAAGGAAGGCGTCGTCACGGTCGAGGAGTCCAACACCTTCGGCCTGGAGCTTGAGCTCACCGAAGGCATGCGCTTCGACAAGGGCTACCTGTCCGCATACTTCGTCACCGACGCAGAGCGCCAGGAGACGGTCCTCGAGGATCCGTACATCCTGATCGTCAACTCCAAGATCTCCAACGTGAAGGACCTGGTTGGCATCCTGGAGAAGGTCATGCAGTCGGGCAAGCCGCTGCTGATCATCGCCGAGGACGTCGAGGCCGAGGCCCTGGCCACCCTGATCGTGAACAAGATGCGCGGCACCTTCAAGTCCGTGGCCGTCAAGGCTCCGGGCTTCGGTGACCGCCGCAAGGCCATGCTGGCCGACATCGCCATCCTGACCGGCGGCCAGGTCATCGCCGAAGAGGTCGGCCTCAAGCTGGAGAACGCCACCCTGGACCTGCTGGGCCAGGCCCGCAAGGTGGTTGTCACCAAGGACGAGACCACCATCGTCGAAGGAGCCGGCGAAGCCGACGCCATCGCCGGGCGCGTCAACCAGATCCGTGCCGAGATCGAGAACTCCGATTCCGACTACGACCGCGAGAAGCTGCAGGAGCGCCTGGCCAAGCTGGCCGGCGGCGTTGCAGTCATCAAGGCCGGTGCCGCAACCGAGGTCGAGCTCAAGGAGCGCAAGCACCGCATCGAGGACGCTGTCCGCAACGCGAAGGCTGCCGTTGAGGAAGGCATCGTCGCCGGTGGCGGCGTGGCCCTGATCCAGGCCGGCGCCAAGGCGTTCGCCAACCTCAACCTCGAAGGCGACGAAGCAACCGGCGCCAACATCGTCAAGGTTGCCATCGACGCTCCGCTGAAGCAGATCGCACTCAACGCCGGCCTGGAGCCGGGCGTCGTGGCCGACAAGGTCCGCGGCCTGGCCGACGGCCACGGCCTGAACGCCGCCACCGGTGTCTACGAGGACCTGCTGGCTGCGGGCGTGAACGATCCGGTCAAGGTGACCCGCTCTGCCCTGCAGAACGCGGCCTCCATCGCCGGCCTGTTCCTGACCACCGAAGCCGTTGTCGCCGACAAGCCGGAGAAGGCCGCTCCGGCCATGCCGGGCGGCGACGAGATGGGCGGCATGGGCGGCTTCTAAGCTTCCCCGCCACCACCTCGGCTTGACAGCAGGCCACGGTTCAGCGAGGCGCGGTTCCCGTCACGGGAGCCGCGCCTCGCGGCCTTTAACCCCTTTCCGCAGCGAGCCAGTCGGGCCTCTCGTGCCAGGCTTCCAGCTCGGCGGCGAGGTTGTGCCGGGCATGCTCCAGCCACTTCTCCCGGGCGGACGGGGTCCGGTAGAGCGGATCCAGCGCCAACAGACCACGGACGACGGCGGTGCGCCCGGCGGCGAAGTCGGCGTCGGGCACGTGCGCATAGTCTTTGCGGACGTCCCGGACATAGCTGCGGTACTCCGCCGGCGTTCCGCCGAGGACGGACAGGTCGGCGTCGCACAGCAGGGCACCGGTCCGATCCTGCGGGCCGGGCGAATGGGTGGCCGTGAGCAGAACCAGCCGGACCACTTCGGCCGTCTCCTCGCCGCTGCAGCCCGCGGCCGGCAGGCAGGCAGCCGCGAGATCAGCCGATTCCTGTTCGTCGACGCCGGGCCGGCCGTTGTAGACGGCGTCGTGGAACCACGCCGCCAACCATACTGCCCGCGGCCGGGGAACGGACCCGGCCGGGGCAGTGAGCTGTTCCAGCGCCTCCAGGACAGCCAGCAGGTGGCCGGGGCCGTGGTAGTGGCGGTGCGGTTCTCCCCAACGGTCCAGCAGGTCGCGGCCGAGGTTCTCCTGCCCGGGCAGCATCTCGTTCCACCGGCGGAGCAGCACCCTGCGCAGCCTCTCCGGGCGCTGACGGGCCGGTACCCGCAACCCGCTCGCCTGCAACCGGCGGGTCAGGTCACCGGCGCTGACTTCGACGGCACCCAGCCTGACCAGCTCGGCGTAGCGGCTGGCCGGCACATCGTAGTGGTCCCGGTCGAAGGCCCGCTCGCGGATCCCGGCTGCCGCGGCGAAGCGGTGCAGCTCGGCCAGCGACGTGTCGGAGACCAGATGGGAAAAGTGGGTGCCATGCGCGGGCCAGAGCGGAGGATCGATGAGTATTGCCACGTGCCCAGCCTAGGGCCAGGAATGTAGGCTACGTGCCCCGCGCACCGCCAGGAACGGTGGCCGGATCTGAAAAGATGGAGATTATGACTATCACTGCTGCCGCCGATGGCTCCGCGCTCGGCAACCCCGGACCCGCTGGCTGGGCCTGGTACATCGACGACACCGCGTGGGCTGCCGGGGGCTGGCCACACGGCACCAACAACCAGGGCGAGCTGATGGCTGTGCTGGACCTGTTCCGGGCCACTGCGCACCTGCCGCAGGAACACCTGCGCGTGTTGTGTGACAGCCAGTACGTGATCAACTGCGTGACCAAGTGGATGCCGGGTTGGAAGCGGCGGGGCTGGAAGAAGGCCGACGGCAAGCCAGTGCTGAACGTCGACCTGCTCAAAGACATCGACGCCGCGATCAAGGGCCGCAGCTACGAGTTCGAGTGGGTGAAGGGCCACGCCGGACACAGGCTGAACGAAGCCGCCGACGAACGCGCCCGAGCGGTGGCCCTGGCCTTCCAGAACGGCACCGGCGCACCGGCCGGCCCGGGCTTTCCCGGTGGACCGGGAACCTCCGGCAGCGCCGTCATCGGATCGGGGCCGGCTGCCGCCGCCCGCCCGGGAAACACCCCGGCTGCCGCCGCCCGCCCGGGGAACACCCCGGCTGCCGCCGCCCGCCCGGGAAATACCCCGGCTGCCCGGCCGGCTGCCGCAGTCGTGCCGGAACCCGATCTTTTTTCCGAGTTGGAAGACTTCGCCGACCCGGCCGCTGTCGGGGACGCCGCGGAAGAGCTGGTGGTGCGGCTCGAGAAGGAGCTGCTCAGCCCCGTCGTCCGGGCTGACTACGGGCGCCTGGCCGTGCTGCTGCACCCCGACTTCGCCGAGATTGGCGAAGCAGGCCGGATGTGGACGCGGGACGCGATGATCAGCGAACTCCAGGAAAGCCCGGAGCTGGACGCGTCCATGGAGGTCTTCGCCGTCGAACGGCTGGGAGAAGACAGCATCTTGCTGACCTACCGGAGCATCCGCCGCGACGGTTCGGCCCTGCGCAGTTCGCTCTGGCTGCGCGATGGCGGGCGGTGGCGCCTGCGGTTCCACCAGGGCACCCCCGAGCAGGACTGAACGCCCGGCCGCACACCCGGCGGCGCCGCGGCCAAACCTTGCGGCCTCGCACCGGCCCCGCCCGGACGAAGGTCAGGCCAGGAACATCCGGGCGTTGGCCTCCTCGGCCTGCGAGTACTGCTGGGAGGCGTGGGACAGCGCCGCGTTGATGCTGGCCAAGGATTCCTCCACCTTCAGCTGGGTGGCCCGCCAGTCCGTGATCAGCTGCTGAAAGTTCGTCGCCGCCGAACCGGTCCACAGCGACTCCAATTCGCGCAGCCCGGACTGCATCGTGTTCACCTCCGCCTGCAGCCGACCGATGGTGCCCTGCACGGCGAGGCTCTTGGCGGCCAGAGCCTCGCTGTCTACCTGGAATACGGCCATGGTGTCCTCCGCTCGTGGATGAAGCTGTCCGACACGGTTCAGGCTAGGCAGCGGCGGAAGACGCCGCGAGACCCGAACCGACGGATGTGGAAAACCCCCAAGCGCGGGACGGGCCCGCGGTCACCCGAGGTCGAAGGCGCCGTCCTCGTCCGCCGGCGGGTGATACGGGATCCGGATGGACATGGTTGCCCCGCCGCCCGGGGTTTCAGCCAGCCTGACGCTTCCGTCGTGCTGGGCCACCAGGGCCGCGACGATGGCCAGGCCGAGCCCGGTGCCTCCGGTTTCGCGATCGCGGGAGGTGTCCGCCCGGTAGAAACGTTCGAACACCCGCGCGGCCTCGTCTTCGGAGATGCCCGGTCCGTGGTCGCGGATCTCCAGGACGGAATCCAGGCGGTCGTCGCTTCCCGGCTGGACGCCGACGGCGATCTCCAGCGGTGAGCCGTCGGGTGTGTAGCGCAGGGCGTTCGTGACCAGGTTGGCGACCACCTGGCGCAGCCGGGCCTCGTCGCCCACGATCGGGGCGGGCCGCGGCGCCCCGCCGTCGAGCCCCACGACCGTAATGGCGCGGTTGGGGGCGCTGGCCCGTGCGTCCAACGCCGCATCATTGCCGAGCATGAGGAGATCCAGCGGCCTGGTTTCGAGCGGACGCTGTTCGTCCACCCGTGCCAGGGTCAGCAGGTCTTCCACGAGCTGGCCCATGCGCTTGGCTTCGCTCTCGATCCGGCCCATGGCCGCACCGACGTCGTCGGGCGTCTGCAGCGCGCCGTGCCGGTACAGCTCGGAGAAGCCGCGGATGGTGACCAGCGGGGTGCGCAGCTCGTGTGAGGCATCCTGGACGAAGCGCCGCATTCGCTGTTCGGACGCGGTCCGGGACGCGAAGGCGGTTTCGATGTGCGCGAGCATGGCGTTCAGGGAACTGGACAGCCGGCCCACTTCGGTCGCCGGGTTCAGCACGTCGACGCGGCGGGAGAGGTCCCCGGCGGCAATGGCCGCTGCCGTTTTCTCCACCCGCGCCAAGGGCCGGAAGGAACGGGTGACGGCCAGCCACACGATGCCGATAGCGGCCACCGTGGCCGAGACGGCGATCAGAAGCGTGCTGGCCGCAACCTTGTCGAAGGTGCTGTTCACCTCGCTGTAGCTCACCGCCACCGCGACGGAGCCGGAATCGTTCTGGAGGGGCGTGACCCACACACGCCAGCCCTGGCTGTCCCGTTCGGTGCCGGCAACGTGGAACCCCCGGCCTTCGAGTGCCTGGGCCCGGTCGGGGGTGATGTCCCGCAGGTCCGGGCGGTCACCCGTGGGGTTGGTGTCAAGCGTGAGCTCGCCGCTGCGGGTGAACAAGGCGCCGTAATACCTCGACGAGTAGGACATTCCGGTGGGGGCCGTCGCCTCACGGACCAGGAAGGACGAGATGGACTGGCGGTTCTTGAGCAGGTCCTCGTCGAGCTGCCTCACCAGCGTGTCGTGAAGCTGGGTCAGGATCAGCGCCGAGGTCAGGGACAGGGTGGCGACCATGAGCACGCCCATGATCAGCACCAGCTGCGACCGCAGGGATGCTGACTTCCATCGATCCAGCATGGATCAGCGGCGGTCGGCCGTGCGCAGCAGGTACCCCACGCCGCGCTTGGTCTGGATCAGCGGCGGAGTATCCGGATTCGTGTCGATCTTCCGGCGCAGGTAGGAGATGTAGGACTCGACAATCGAGGCGTCGCCGTTGAAGTCGTACTCCCAGACATGGTCCAGGATCTGCGCCTTGGAGAGCACGCGGTTGGGGTTCAGCATCAGGTAGCGCAGCAGCTTGAACTCGGTGGGGGAGAGGTCGATGACGTCGCCGCCCCGGCGCACCTCGTGCGCGTCGTCGTCGAGCTCCAGGTCGTCCACCTGGATGATCGCGTCGTCTTCCAGCAGCGGCCGGGTGCGGCGGAGCACGGCGCGGATCCGGGCCACCACTTCGTCCAGGCTGAACGGCTTGGTCACGTAGTCGTCGCCGCCGACCGTCAGGCCGGTGACCTTGTCTTCGGTTTCGTCGCGGGCGGTGAGGAAGACCACGGGGAAATGCCGGCCGGAGGCCCGCAGCTTGCGGGTGACGGTGAACCCGTCCATGTCCGGCAGCATTACGTCCAGCACGGCCAGATCCGGTAAATGCTCTTCGGCGGCGTCCAGGGCCTCGCGGCCGTTGGCCGCAGCCACTACCTCGAATCCTGCGAACCGCAGCGAGGTGGACAGCAGTTCCCGGATGTTCGGCTCGTCGTCGACGACCAGCAGTTTGGCTTCGGGCTCAGGCTTTTTCACCCTTTCAGTGTGCTCCCGGTTTCTGGGAGTTTGCTGAGTGAATGCTGCGCGTGTAGGGCGGCCCGGATGCCCCATGCCCGGCCGGGGCAAATGGGTCGTTTGCCCGATGCTGCCACACCTGTCGGCGGCGGATTCTTGATTCGTCGGCGAAAAAGTCCGGCACAAGCCGAAAGGGAAATCATGCAGTCAGCAGTATTGGCCCGCGAATCTGAAGCAACGGATCTTTACGAGGCGGTTGAGGAGTTCGACGGTTCCCGAACCTTGGACCTCCGGCAGTTGCTCCGCGACACGGCGAGGGCGCTGAGCGCGGCGGCGGGCACCGCACGCCGAAGCCTTGCCCGTCGCCGCATGGACCGGCGCCGCTGGGCGGTTGATTACCAGCGGCTGGAGGAAGTCCGCGAAGAGGCCTTCCTCCAGTTGTACCGAAACGGCGGGCTGCGCTGAGGCCGGCGGCAGCGCGCGCGTCGGACCGGCCTACGGCTGCAGCACGTCGTTGGCGTCCTTGATGGTGTAGGCGTAGCCCTGCTCGGCCAGGAAGCGCTGGCGTTTGGCCGCGAAGTCCTGGTCCAGCGTGTCCCGCGCCACCACCGTGTAGAACCGGGCGGCCCGGCCGTCCGACTTCGGGCGCAGGAGCCGGCCCAGGCGCTGGGCTTCTTCCTGACGCGAGCCGAACGAACCGGACACCTGGATGGCCACGGTGGCTTCGGGCAGGTCGATGGAGAAGTTGGCGACCTTGGAGACGACCAGCGTTTGCAGTTCGCCGCGGCGGAACGCGTCGAACAGCCGCTGCCGTTCCTTCACCGACGTCTCGCCCTTGATCACCGGCGCATCCAGGTGCGCGGCAATCTCATCCAGTTGGTCGATGTACTGCCCGATCACCAGGAGCTGCTCGCCCCGGTGCGCCCGCACCAAGGCATCGACCACGGGGGTCTTGGTCGGCGACGTTGCGCACAGCCGGTACTTGTCGCCGTCGTCGGCCATGGCGTAGGCCACCCGCTCGTCCCGCGGCAGGTCCACCCGGACTTCGACGCAGTCGGCGGGGGCGATGTAGCCCTGTGCCTCGATGTCCTTCCACGGCGCGTCGTAGCGCTTCGGGCCGATCAGCGAGAACACCTCGCCCTCGCGGCCGTCCTCGCGCACCAGCGTGGCGGTCAGCCCCAGCCGCCGCCGCGCCTGCAGGTCAGCGGTCATCCGGAACATCGGGGCCGGGAGCAGGTGCACCTCGTCGTAGATGATCAGACCCCAGTCGTTGGCATCCAGGAGCTCCAGATGCGGGTGCAGCCCGCCGCGGCGCATGGTCAGCACCTGGTAGGTGGCGATGGTGACCGGCCGGACCTCCTTGACCGAACCGGAGTATTCACCCACCTCCTCCGCGGTCAGGGAGGTCCGGCGGACCAGTTCGTCCTTCCACTGCCGCGCGGAGACGGTGTTGGTCACCAGCACCAGGGTGGTGGTGGAGCTGGTGGCCATCGCGGCCGCGCCGACCAGCGTCTTGCCGGCCCCGCACGGCAGGACGACGACGCCGGAACCGCCGGCCCAGAAATTCTCCACGGCCAGGCGCTGGTACGGCCGCAGCTGCCAGCCGCCGGGTTCCGCGGATTCGGCCAGCGCGATCGGATGCGGCGTGCCGTCGACGTAGCCGGCCAGGTCCTCCGCGGGCCAGCCCAGCTTGAGCAGCAGTTGCTTGAGCTGGCCGCGCTGGGAGGAGTGCACCACGGTGGTCTCGGCATCGATCCGCGGACCCAGCAGCGGCTGGATCTTCTTGGCGTGCATGACCTCTTCGAGCACGGGGTAGTCGGTGGTGCGCAGCACGAGGCCATGCTGCGGGTCCTTCTCCAGCCGCAGCCGCCCGTAGCGGGACATGGTGTCCTCGATGTCCACGAGCAACGCGTGCGGCACCGGGAAGCGCGAGTAGTTCAGCAGCGTGTCCAGCACCTGTTCGGCGTCCAGCCCGGCGGCGCGCGCGTTCCACAGCCCCAGCGGAGTGATCCGGTAGGAATGCATGTGCTCCGGCGCGCGCTCCAGTTCGGCGAACGCGGCGATGGCGTGCCGGGCCTCGGTGGCCTGTATGTGGTCCACTTCCAGCAGGATGGTCTTGTCGCTCTGGACGATCAGGGGTCCGTTGGCCATTCAGCTGCCCTCCACTAGTTCAATGTCCATGACGCGGTGGATGGAGACGGTGCGCTCGCTGTCACGGTCGGGGTCGAAAACCCGCACCCGCCCGCCGCTGACGGACAACGGGAGCATCACCTGGCGCCGGTGGTTGCCGTCCGGGTCCACGATGCCGATCCGCACCTTCTGTTTCAACCGGACCGCGGTGCGCAGCGTTTCCAGCGCCAGCAGCGGCCCGGCCTCGGCGGCCGGCCGGGCGGGAACGCCGCTGCGCCGCAGCATCGCCAGCTGCGCATCCGTGTCTTCGGCGCTGAGTTCCCAAGGGTTCGTCCTCACCGGGAACGACGACGGCGCCCGGCCGGCCTGCGCCGCGCCGGAACCATCGGCCGGGGTGCTGTCGGCGGAAGTGCGGCCGCC
>NZ_JBNHGE010000027.1:0-43450 GCF_059090935.1 Arthrobacter sp. Y3223166
GGCCCTCGACGCCTGCCCCGGCCCCGCCTCCGCCGCCGGCCCCTCAACCGGCCCCGAAGCCCAAGCCGGATTCGGCACCGCCGGCACCGGCACCGGCCCCCGGCAGCAACGCGGGCATCGCCAACGCTGCCATCAACTTCGCGATGGCCAAGCAGGCGAACAACAAGAGCTTCTACGATTGGGGCGGCAGCGGGCCGTGGGGCTACGACTGCTCGGGACTGACGCAGGCGGCGTTTGGCAGCGCCGGTCGCTACCTGCCCCGCGTGGCGCAGGACCAGCTCGACTCCGCACCGCACAAGGTGCCGCTCGCCCAACTTCAGCCCGGCGACCTGGTCTTCTGGGGCGAGCCGAATGCCATCTGGCACGTGGCGATCTACATCGGCAACTGGCAAGTCGTCCATGCGCTAAACGACAAGGATGGTCTGACGGTGACCAATATCAGCCACATGTACGGCAAGCTGCACACGGTCGGCGCCCGCTGGGCCGTCTAGCCTGCACTGCTTAAAAGGGGCGGGCCCGGAACCTTTGAGGTTCCGGGCCCGCCCTTCTGCTACCTGCGGTTATTCGGCGTCGGGCAGGGGGCCGAAGTTGCGGCGGTCGTCCAGGCGAGGGTCATGCTTGTCCGGCACCACCATGACGGGGCCCTTGGCATGGTGCAGCACGCCCTGGCTGGTGGAGCCGAGCAGCATGCCGGCGAAGCCGCCGCGGCCGCGGGTACCAACCACCAGCAGTTCGGCGGTGCGTGACGCCTCGATCAACAGTTCTACCGGGGAGCCGTCCTGCACTTCACCGGTGACGCGCAGATCGGGGAAGTGGCTCTTGAGCCACGCCACGCCGGCGTCGAGCTGCTCACGGATATCCGCATAGAGCGCTTCGCGGTCCAGCGGTGCCGGCACCCACGCCAGCGAGCCCGTGAACGGTGGCATGGCGCAGATGACCTTCAGCGGATAGCCGAGCCGCTCGGCCTGCTCTGCGGCGACCAGGGTGGCGTTGCGGGCCTGCTCTGAACCATCAACCCCGACCACGACGACCTTCTGGATGTCCTCGGGGCGGATCGCCTGGTCCTTGGACCGGGGAAGCTCGATGTCCAGGTCACCGAGACGCGGCGCGCAGGCCAGCGGAATCGTCACCGTCGGACAGGAAGCGTGGGCCGGGACGGCGCTGCTCACGGAGCCCAGCAACCGGCCCATGAAACCACCGCGGCCGCGCGTACCGACCACGACCAGCTCGGCCTGTTCCGAGAGCTCCAGCAGCACCCCGGCGGCGTCGCCGGTTTCCACCCGCGCATCGATGTCCAGGCCGTAACCGGTAACTTTGGACACCGCCTGCTCGAGCACGGCTTCGGCGCCTTCGCGGATCACCGAATCGTCCAGGGTGGCATAGCCGGCGTCCATGCTGGAGGCAGCGAAGACCGGAACGGTGTAGGCGGTCACGACGTGCAGCGGGGTTCTGCGCCGTTGCGCCTCCTCCGCAGCCCAAACCAACGCGCAGATGCTCTGATCGGAGCCGTCAACTCCGACGACAATGCCGCGGGGTGCCGCGCCCTGTCCGGCGTCTGAACCTGTGGCTTCTGTCATTCGTTCCGCCTCCCTCAACGTCGCACGGGCATCCTCGCCCGCTACCCTCAGCTTACTCTGCAACAAAGCGCTTCTCAGTGGCCGAAAAGTTATGTAGGCTTCGATGAAAATTGTGTTAAATAACAGTTTCACAATGCGTGTGCGGGCGTCCTTTCGCCGCCCGAGGTTCTCGCTACCGTACAAGGAGTCCGTGCAGTGAGTGGCGTTTCCGTACCAGAAGTGCCTACCGAATACACCACCGCGGTGGTCATCGGTTCCGGGCTGCCCGGACTGGCCGTGGCGAGCGAGCTCAGCCGCCAGGGCGTGTCGTCAATCGTCGTTGAGGGGTTGCTCCCCCAGCCGGCCGACCAGGGACGCAGGTCCACGCTGGCGGACTCGACGCACCGGAGCGAGCGCAACGACCTGCTGCGGTTGCTGCAGGCGTACGCCGCCAGCCATGCGCTGGACATCCGCCACAGCACCCATGTCTGCGGCGTCACCAAGACGTCGGAAAAACCAGCGTCGGCGGCACCGGCGGACCCGTCCAGGCCACCGGCTGCCTCTGTGGCCCACGCACCCGCGATGAGCAGGGACAAGAACCAGAAGTGGGTCATCCGCACCGAAAACGGCTTGCTGGTCGCCGATTCCGTCGTGCTGACGGGCTGCGCGCAGAACCAGATGCGCCGGCTGCTCCGGAGCCTGGGCATCGCGGCCGGCGCAAACCTCGCCACCGTCCTGAAAGCGATCGGCCTCTACCTGGTCGGAGTGGCGGATCTGCTGGCGCCGAGCACACGGGACATCATCCGGCAGGCGAAGGTGGCCGGCAGCGCCATCGCTTCCACCTCCCGGCCGGCCGTCGCCTGACGCCGGGCGGGCGGGAAAACAGCGGCACCGTACGCTCTCCGCTAGACGCGGGGCGGCGGGAAAACAGCGGCGCCGTACGCTAGTCGCCTGACGCCGGGCAGGCGGGAAACAGCGGCACCGTACGCCGCCGCGTGCCGCAGGGGCTAGAATTTTGGGGAAATCCCTGACCATACCACTTACCTGTGGAGGACATCCCCCATGCCCCAAAAGGGAGCAGTAGCCGCCAAGACTTCGGTGCTCGACCGCTATTTCGAGATCACCAAGCGCGGCTCCAACTATTCGCGCGAAATCCGCGGCGGCCTGGCCACGTTCTTCGCGATGAGCTACATCGTGGTGCTGAACCCGCTGGTCCTGGGCGGCGCCGATTCAACCGGCGCCATGCTCGGCGCCGAACGCGTCGCGGCGGTCACGGCCCTCGTGGCCGGAGTGCTGACGATCGTGATGGGGGCGTGGGCCAAGTACCCGTTCGCCCTGGCCACGGGCCTGGGCGTCAACGCCTTCATCGCCATCACCGTTGCGACCAATCCGGGCCTGACCTGGCCGGACGTGATGGGCCTGGTGATCCTCTCCGGCATCACCATGCTGATCCTGGTCCTGACCGGTTTCCGGACCGCGGTGTTCAATGCCGTGCCGCAAAGCCTCAAGACCGCCATCGTGGTGGGAATCGGCATGTTCATTGCCCTGATCGGCCTGGTCAATGCCGGCTTCATCCGCCGCATTCCGGACGCGGCGGGCACCACCGTTCCGGTGGGGCTCGGGTTCGACGGCGTGCTGCTGGGCTGGCCGATCCTCGTCTTCGTCGTCGGCCTCATCCTGACGATCGCCCTGGTGGTCAAGAAGGTCAAGGGCGGCATCCTGATCGGCGTCATCGCCGCCACCGTGCTCGCGGTGGTCATCGAAGCGGTGGCCGACGTCGGCCCGTCGATGGGTCCCGACGGCCCCAATCCGCTGGGATGGTCCCTGGTAGTGCCCGAGCTGCCGAGCGGCAGTTGGGTGGGGCTGCCCGACCTCAGCCTGATCGGCCAGGCCAGCCTCTTCGGTGCATTCGGGACGCTGGGCGTCACCGCCGCTTCCCTGCTGGCGTTTGCGATCCTGCTGAGCATCTTCTTCGACGCCATGGGCACCATGGTCGGCCTGGCCAACGAGGCCGGGCTGACGGACAAAGAGGGCAACATCCCGAACGTCGACCGCGTCCTGATGGTCGACGCCGTGGGCGCCATCGCCGGCGGCGCGGGATCCGTCTCGTCCAACCAGATCTACGTCGAGTCCGGCGCCGGGATCGGCGAGGGCGCGCGCACCGGCCTGGCCAACGTTGTCACCGGCCTGCTGTTCCTGATCGCCATGTTCTTCACGCCGCTGATTTCGCTGGTTCCGTTCGAGGCGGTGGCGCCGGCGCTCGTCGTCGTCGGTTTCATGATGGTGTCGCAGGTGGGCAAGATCGACTGGTCCGACTGGGGCGTGGCCATCCCCGCCTTCCTGACCTTCACGCTCATGCCCTTCACGTATTCCATCGCCAACGGCCTGGGCGCGGGCTTTATCGCCTACGTGCTGGTGCGCACGTTCCAGGGCCGGGCCAAGGACATCCACCCGCTGATGTGGGCGGTGGCCGCGGCCTTCGTGCTCTTCTTCGGCATGGGCCCGGTTGAGCAGCTCATTGGCTTCCGCTGACCCCAGGTCCGTCGAGGCGAAAGGGACCGGTACCGCCCGCAACGGGTGGTACCGGTCCCTTCGGTTTTACTCGCTTGGCTTGCGCCGTTGCGACTAGGCCTGGGCCCGCACTTCTGCTTCCGTGCGTGCCAGGTCGGCCCGGTCCAGGTCGCGCAGGGAGGCGCCCTTCGTTTCGCGGGTGAAGATCACCGCCACGACGGTGATGGCCGACGCGACCACCAGGTACAGGGCAACCGGCAGCCAGTGCTCGAAGTCCTTCAGCAGCGTGGAAGCGATGATGGGGGCGAGCGAACCGGCGAAGATCGACGTCACCTGGTAGCCCAGCGAGACACCGGAGTAGCGCATCCTGGTCGGGAACATCTCGGCCATGATGGCCGGCTGCCCCGCATACATCAGCCCGTGCACGGCAAGGCCCAGGAAGATTGCGGCCAAGATGATGATCGGGTTCTGCGTGTCGAACATCGGGAAGGCGACGAAGGCCCAGACCCCCGACAGCACGGCGCCGGCCATGTAGACCGGGCGGCGGCCGATGTTGTCCGACAGGCGCCCGTAGAACGGGATCACGACGAAGTGGAAGGCGTGCGCCAGGATCAGCAGGCCCAGCACCGTGGTGACGTCGAAGTCGTGAACGGTCTTCAGGTACGTGATGGAGAAGGCCACCACGATGTAGTAGATGATGTTCTCCGCTACGCGCAGCCCCATGGCAGTGAACACGCCGCGCGGGTACTTCTTCATCACTTCCACGACGCCGTAAGACGTGGACTTCACCTTGGCGGACTCGGCCTGGGCCTCCAGGAAGATCGGCGCCTCGGTGACCTTGGTGCGGATGTAGTAGCCGACGAGCACGATGACTGCAGAGAGCCAGAAGGCGACGCGCCAGCCCCAGGCCTGGAACTCGGCCTCGGAGAGGATGCCGGACATCACCCACAGCACTACCGTGGCCAGCATGTTGCCCATCGGCACGCCCGCCTGCGGCCAGGACGCCCAGAAGCCGCGCTTGGCTGCCGGGCTGTGCTCGGCCACCAGGAGTACCGCGCCGCCCCATTCGCCGCCGATGGCAAAGCCCTGGACGAACCGCAGCACCACCAGCAGGCCCGGCGCCCAATACCCGATCTGGTCGAACCCTGGCAGGCAGCCCATCAGGAACGTGGCGGCACCGATCAGGATGATGCTCACCTGCAGCAACTTCTTCCGGCCCAGCTTGTCACCGAAGTGGCCGAACACGATCCCGCCCAGCGGCCGGGCAATGAAGCCGACGGCGAACGTGACGAAGGCGGCGATGATCGCGTCCAGTTCGGTGCCCGCATTCGGGAAGAACAGGGCGCCGAACACCAGCGTGGCCGCCGTGGCATAGAGGAAGAACTCGTACCATTCCACGACCGTGCCGGCCATGGAAGCGGTGACGACCTTGCGCAGGACCGACGGCGGCGACTCGTGCGTCGCGCCGGATCCGGGTCCGGTGGGGGTAGCGTGGGCGCTCATCATTCTCCTTGCATGGCGTGCGGTTAATGCGGCGTTCGCCGCCGGGACTCCCCCCGCACGCTGTGAGTGTGGTCACAATCAGACGTAGCCGAGTATTCCCCGCTCCCGCATGTGCATCAATGACAAACTTTGCAGGCATGGTCTGCAAAGATGCAGATATGCCTCCCGCGCCGCAGTCCGCCAAGCCGGACGACCTGATCATCCTCCTCGCCGTCGCCCGCACCGGCCGGTATACCGTGGCGGCCGAGAACCTGGGCCTGAACCACACCACCGTCTCGCGCAGAATCGCCGCCGTCGAAAAGGCCCTGGGCGGCCGCGTGTTCTCCGGGGCGCCGGGCGGCTGGGAGTTGACCGACCTGGGCCGCAAGGCGGCAGCGGTCGCCGAGCGGATCGAAGAATCGCTCACGGAGCTTGGCCGCACACCGGATCAGGCGGACCGACTGGCCGGTGTGGTGCGAATGTCGGCCACCGACGGTTTCAGCGCGTTCGTCGCCGCCCCGGCGATCGCGCGCCTGCAGCAGCGCCATCCCAGGCTCAGCGTGGAGATCGTTACCGCCGCCCGCCGGGCCACGCAACACCGGCCGGGCCTGGACTTCGAAGTCGTCGTCGGGCGGCCGCAGGTGATCCGCGCGCGATCCATCCGGCTGGGCAACTATGTCCTGGGTCTCTACGGCTCCCGTGATTATCTGGCCGAACACGGAGTACCGGACAGCGTGCGCGTGGCCATGAACCACCCGTTGGTCTATTTCGTCGACTCCATGCTGCAGGTTGACGACCTCGACGCCCCGCGCCGTTTGCTGCCTGCGATGTCCACGGCCCTGGGTTCCACCAACGTGTTCGTCCACGTCGAGGCAACCCGTGCCGGTGCCGGCCTCGGCCTGCTGCCGTGCTTCATGGCCAACCGCCATCCGGACCTGGTCCGGATCCTGCCGGGGGAACTGGAGGAGCGGCTCGGCTACTGGCTGGTGGCGCGGCCGGAGTCGCTGCGGCAACCGGCGGTGGCGGCGGTCGTCGATGCGCTCAGGCGCGAGACCCGCAGCAGGGAAGCCGAGCTGATGGGGAAGGGAACCGGCATCCGGTGAAAGGATTAATGACCGAGATGCCGGGCACTGGACCTAACTTGGGGGGATTAGGTTCTCAGCACCCGGCATCCGGCGCCGGATCAAATCCGGCTGAGCAGACATAGCGCTCCAGCCACCATCCATAGTGTCGAAGCCGTTCTTTCCATGCCTGCCTCCGGAGAGCCAGCCGCAAGCGGCTCGCTCCCGGGCCTGGTACGGCCGCTGCACGGCCGTTCTTGTCCATCTTACAAACAAATTCCGGCCGAAGTCATAACGTTCCGGGAAAGGTCCTAATTGGCCGGCCGGTCTTGCCGGATCGCCGATCCTCTGCAAAACTTCTCCACTCTCGGCCCGTCCCACAGCTGTGCCGGCATGGCACCGTGCAGCAACTCCCGGACGAGTCCGGGACCGGTTTCCAGCGGCTGGTCGCTGGCAGCGATGACCACGTTTCCGTGCCGGCGGCCCTTGAGCATCGGCGGGTCGGCGATGATCACCCGGTGCTCGAAAACCTCGCCGATGGTCGCCGCCTCCTCGCGGGCACCGATCAGCCGTGGCGTGTCGCCGCAGTTCACCAGGTAGACCCCGCCGGGTGAGAGGACTCGCCGCACCGCCCGGGTGAATTCCAGCGTGGTCAGTCCGTACGGGGTCTCGCTGCCGGAGAAGACGTCGCGGACCACCAGGTCCCGGCTGTCCTCGCTCAGTGATTCGGTGACCTCCCTTGCTTCACCCACCCGGATGCGCACCAACGGCGCACGCGGGATGTCGAACCACTGGCGCACGAGGTCGGCCAGCTTCGCGTCGATCTCGACCACTACCTGGCGCGCCTCCGGGTACGCGGCCGCCAGGTAGCGGGCCATCGAGCACGCCCCGCCGCCCAGGTGCAGGGCCCGAAGCTTAGCCCCGGGTCCCCATCGGGATGCGATCAGCGCCGCCATCCAGCGCATGTATTCGAAGTCCAGCCGCAGCGGATCGCCGACCACCACGTGGGAGGACTGGACGCCGTTGATCTTGAGCAGCCAGCTGTCCGCCGAGTCGGGCTCGCGGACCAGCTCGGCTGTCCCGGAGGAAATCTCATAGCGTCCCTCGGCCGGCCCGCCGGACGCCTCCGGCTCCCGTGCCGCCTCGGCACGGGTGCTTCGCCGCGCCATCGGCTACTTGACCAGCGCCAGCGCGAAGCCGTCCCAGCCCTTGCCGCCCACGGTCTGGATCGCCGTGGCGTCCAGGCGCGGGTCGGAGCCCAGCAGCGCCAGCGCATCCCGGGTGCCGCGGATGTCGCGGTCCTCCGCGCCGGCGTCGCCGCCGTCGGTCAGCACCTTGCCCGACCGGACGACGTTGTCCACCACGATAAGGCTGCCGGGACGAGTCAGCCGCAGGGCCCACTCCACGTAGTTCCGGTTGTTTTCCTTGTCCGCGTCGATAAACACGAGGTCGAACGGCCCGACGCCCGCTTCGGCCAGCCGCGGCAGGGTATCCAGTGCCGCGCCCACCCGGATGCTGACCTTGTCCGCGACGCCGGCTGCCTCCAGGTTCCGCTGCGCCACCTCGGCGTGCCGCGGTTCGTACTCGCAGCTGACCACTTCGCCGTCGTCCGGCAGTCCGCGGGCCAACCAGATGGTGCTGTACCCGCCCAGCGTGCCGATCTCCAGCACCTTGCGGGCACCGCGCAGCCGGGCCAGCAGCATCAGCAGCTTGCCTTGGGTTGCGCTCACCTCGATCGCCGGCAGGCCTTCTTGCGCGGCACCCTCCCTGGCTGCGACCTGGGACTGGTCCTCCCCCACCAAGGTGACGGTCAGGTAATCTTCGACGGCGGTCCACGCCGCTTTCGGATCGACGTCCGGCAGGCCCGGCTGGACGGTCACTGCTGCTCCTGCTCGGCGATGGCAGCCTCCAGGCGGTCCACCTTGCCGTTGAGCTCGCCGTAGTATCCCGGACGAATGTCCGCCTTGAGCACCAGGGACACGCGCGATCCGTGACGGCCTACGGCCTCGGTGGCACGCTTGATCACGTCCATTACCTCGTCCCACTCGCCCTCGATGGTGGTGAACATCGCGTCCGTGTGGTTTGGCAGCCCGGATTCGCGGACGATCCGGACGGCCTCGGCAACCGCGTCATGGACCGAGGCATCGTGGGGTGCGGGACCGGCGACGGGCACCCCGGAGGGTGCAACAGAGAAGGCTACAAGCATGGCTTCAGTCTTCCACAGCACCCGTGCCGGCGCACAGGTTCGGTGTCACCTGCCGCAACCACGGGGCCTTCTGCAGCACCGGACGTGACGGACTTTACATGCATTTGCATAAAAATTGCCGGGTTTCGGAGCTAGGCTGGACATGCGGGTTTCGCACCCGCACCGTTCCGCCGGTCCGTTCCACCGGTCGCCCGCGGAATGCCACCATCCGCGCCGAGCCACAGGAGACCCCATGAAAGCCTGGCAATTTACCAACACCCACGAGCCGCTTGAACTGAATGAGGTCGAGGAGCCGACCGCCGCACCCGGCGGTGTCGTCATCGACATTAAGTCGGCCGGGTTGTGCCACTCGGATGTCGGCATGCTTGAGGACGAGGGCTGGCTCTCGACGCTGGCCAAGCGCCCCATCACCCTCGGCCATGAGGTGGCCGGGGTCATCACCGAGGTCGGGGAAGGCGTCACCGACTGGAAGGTCGGCGACCGCGTGGGCTGCTGCCCCACGACTCCGGCCGGCGCTCCCGGCTACGCCTTCGACGGCGGCTTCTCCTTTAAGACTGCCATCGACCAGCAGGCTCTGGTCCGCATTCCGGACAACGTCAGCTTCGCCCAGGGTGCGGCCGGCACCGATGCCGGCATGACCAGCCACCACGCCGTCATCGCCAACGGCCAGGTCAAGGCCGGCGACAAGGTCGGCATCATCGGCTTCGGCGGCCTGGGCTCCATTGGCGCCCGCGTGGCCGTGCTGGCCGGCGCGGAGGTCTACGTCGCCGAGGTCAACGAGAAGATCTGGGACCAGGCCAAGGAGATCGGCGCCAAGGACGTGGCGAAGTCCATCGCCGAGTTCCAGGAGATCGGCCTGGACGTCGTCGTCGATTTTGCCGGCTTCGGCACAACCACCGCCGAGGCCATCGAGACGGTCCGCCCCGGCGGCCGCGTGGTCCAGGTCGGCATGGGCCGGCTGGAGTCGACCATCAGCACCAAGGCCCTGATTCTCTCCGAGGTCACCCTGGTCGGCTCGCAGGGCGGCACCCGCGACGACGTGCAGGGCGTCTACGATTACTTCGCCACCGGCAAGCTCACGCCGACCATCACCGAGATCACCTTCGAGGACATCCCGGAAGGCCTGGAGAAGCTGAAGAGGGGCGAAGTCGTCGGCCGGCTGGTCGCCAAGATCGCTGACTGACCCCTTACCGGATGCTTGACGACGGCGGTGCGAACCGCCGTCGTCAACCTGCCTTAAGCCGCGGCGCCGTGGTGCGCCGCCCGCAAGCACAATCGTCGGCGCCTTACCCAGCCGGCCGCCGTCCCCCCAGCAGATTACTGTTATCCCCAGCCGGCCAGGCGGAGCAGTGCGGCGGCGGCGGCGCCGGCGATGACCACCACCAGGAACGGGGCGCGCAGCAGCAGCGCGACCGCGGCGGCCAGCAGCGCCCCGACCCGGGCGTCGAACGCCAGGTGCTGGCCGGTGGAGAAGGCGTTGACGACGGTCAGCGACGCGAGCAGGCCGATGGTCATGGTGGCGGCGACCCGGGACATGCGCTGGTTCTTCATCCACCTGGCGGGCACCAGATAGCCGGCCAGCTTGGTGAGGTAGGAGATGGCGCAGGCGGCCACTATCCAGATCCACAGGCTCATGGCGCCTCCCTTCCGTCCCCGCTGCCGGCCGGATCGTCGCGGCCCGCCGCACGGCGCTCGGACCCGGCGAGCGTGTGGGACCCGTCGTGCTCGGAATACGGCTCGTCATAGGGCTCGATGTCCGGCGCCAGCCCGGCGGGAATGGGTTTGTGGGTGAACCAGCCGATGGCGGCCGCAACCGCCGCCGCCACCAGGATGGGCACTCCGCTGGGCACGAACGGCACGGCCAGCAGCGTGGCCAGGGCGCAGGCAACCGCAATGGCGGCCGGTTCCTTGCCTTTCAGCCTCGGCCACAGCAGCGCCAGGAACGCGGCGACGGCGGCCCCGTCCAGCCCCCACTGCCTCGGATCGCCCAACGCGTTGCCGGCCAACGCCCCCACCAGCGTGAACAGATTCCAGAGCAGGAATATACCCACGCCAGCGGTCCAAAAACCGCGCCGCTGCTCGCCGGGGTTGTCCTGGCCGGACGCCGTCGCGGTGGATTCGTCAATGGTCACGTGGGCGGCCAGCGGCCGCCACCAGCGGGACGGGGAGACGAGCGCGTTCATCTGCATGCCATAGATGCCGTTGCGGATGCCCAACAGGGCAGAAGCGGTCATCGCGGCCAGACCGGTCCCGCCTCCGCCGATCACCCCGATGAACGCGAACTGGGAGCCGCCGCTGAACAGCAGCAGGCTCAGCGCCATGGTCTGCCAGAGGTCGAGCCCCGATGCCACCGACAAGGCGCCGAACGACACCCCGTACAGCCCGGTGGCGATGGAGATGGACAGCCCCACTTTCACGGCCGGGGACTGGAGAAACTTCACCCGTCTACAGTAGCCGGGAAGGCAGCCGCCCCGCCGCCGCCCCAACCGTGGATATCGCTGTGGAAACTGTGGAAACGGTCCCTGGAAGCGGCTGCGGCTAAGCGGCTGCGGCTACACCGCTTCCTGCGCGTGGCCGTTGATCGCGTCCGCCGCACGGATCAGCGCCAGGTGCGAGAACGCCTGCGGGAAGTTGCCGGCCATGCGTTTGTTCGCGGTGTCGTACTCCTCGGCCATCAGCCCCAGGTCGTTCGCGTAACCGACCAGCCGGTCCATCAGGTCGCGGGCGTCGCCGATGCGCCCGGAGCGGGCATACTGTTCCACCAGCCAGAAGCAACAGGCCAGGAACGGGTGCTCGCCCGGAGCCAGACCGTCCACCCCCGACTCGGTCCGGTAGCGCAGGATCAGTCCGTCCGCATCCACGAGTTCCCGCTCCAGGCGGGCGACGGTACCCAGCATCAGGTCGTCGTCGTACTTCACGAAGCCCACCTGCGGCAGCACCAGCAGCGATGCGTCCACCTCGGTAGTGTCGTAGCTCTGGGTGAAGGAGTTGATCTCCCGGTTGAAGCCGTGCTCCATGATCTCTTCGCGCAGCTTGTCCCGCAGCTGCGCCCAGTGCTCGGCTTCGCCGTCCAGGCCGTGCTCCTGCACCGCCCGCACGCCGCGGTCGAACGCCGCCCACATCATCACCCGCGAGTGGGTGAAGTACTTCCGTTCGCCCCGCATCTCCCAGATGCCCTGGTCCTTCTGGTCGAAGTGCTTCTCGATGTAGTGCAGCATGGCCTTCTGCAGCGGCCAGGAGAAGTGGTCCTCGGTGCCGCCCATGTTGCGCAGCTTCTCCAGCGCGACCATGACCTCGCCGATCACGTCCGCCTGGTACTGGCCCACCGCGCCGTTTCCCACCCGCACCGGCGCCGACCCTTCATACCCGGGAAGGTGCGGGATGATCCGTTCCTCCAGGTCGCGTTCGCCGGCCACCCCGTACATGATCTGCAGGTCTTCCGGGTCTCCGGCCACCGCGCGCAGCAGCCAGTTGCGCCACTGCAGCGCCTCGTCTTCGTAGCCGTGTGTCATCATCGATTCGAGCGTCAGCGCGGCATCGCGGAGCCAGACGTAGCGGTAGTCCCAGTTCCGTTCCCCGCCGAAGGACTCCGGCAGCGAGGTAGTCGGCGCGGCGACGATCCCGCCGGTGGTCTCGTGCGTCATGGCGCGCAGCACCAGCAGGGAACGCTTGACGATGCCGTGGTAATCCCCCTGCGGCGGGAACCGTGAGCACCAGGTCTGCCAGTAGCGCACCGTTTCCGTCAGCGCCGTGTCGACGTCGATCGCCGGCGGCACCGTCCGGTGGGACGGGAACCAGCACAGCTCGAAATCGACCGTCTCGCCGGCCTTGACCGTGAATTCGCCCTCGTGCCGGCGGTTCGCGGCGCGCGGCAGGCGCTCACCGTGCAGCACCAGCGCGTCCGGGCCGGCGATGGCGACGATCGATTCCCGGCCGGTGGCTTCGTCGTGCACGCGGTTCACCCACGGCACCACGTCCCCGTAGTGGAACCGCATGATCAGTTCCTGCCGGATGGTCATTTCGCCGGAAAGGCCCTCGACGCGGCGGACAAGTGACGCCCGGCGGTCGCCCACCGGCATGAACTCCGTCACCAGTGCCTCGCCTGTTTCGCTCTTCCAGCGGGTCTGCAGCACAAACGTCGACGGAACATAAGAGCGTTCAACGACGACGGCGGACGGCGCCTCCGTTGCTTCTGCCGCCACTGCTGCCTCTGCTGCGACCGGGGTGCCGGTGCGGACCCCTGCAGTCTCGGTTCCGGCCGGCGCCGGCGCAAGGTCGCCGCGGGGCAGGGTGTCCGTAAGGGTGGAGCGCGCGGACGTCGACTCGGCGGACGTCGGACCGCCGCTGGAAGGCACGCGTACGCCGGTGGCAGCCACGGATACGCCCGCCTCGGTTGCACCGGTGGCGGCCGGGGATGCGCCGGCTTCGGCGGTGCCGGCCGCGTCGCCAAACTGTCCGGCTTCCCCGGCCCCCGGCTGCACTCCGGCAGTCTTTTTCGCCTCGTCCGTCGCAGACCGCCCGGGGTTCTCCGCGGCCGCCGAGACTGCTTCATCTTGTTCGCGCGTCGAGACCGGCGGCTGGCTGCGCTGGACTTCCAACGGGTCGCTGCTCAGGCCGCCGGGTACACCCGTCCCCATCGCTTCCCCGCTCTGCGGATGCGCACCGTCCGGCGCCAGCAGCCAGCGGCCGTGTCCGGGGTGCCCGAGAAGCGCACTAAAGACGCTGGGCGAGTCGAAGCGGGGAAGGCAGAGCCAGTCCATGCTCCCGGACCGGGACACCAGCGCTCCCGTATGCAGATCCGATATGAGTGCGTAGTCCTCAATTGGAGATGCCATCTCTCCACTCAATCACAAGGGACCCGGTTACGGCAGCGGCTGTTCAGGCCGGTGCAGCCTGCAGCTGTCGGCGGACCGCGGCGGGCCGGTTGGTAGTGATTTCGCCGAAACCCAACTCGCGGCACAGTTCCACGTCCTGCGGGTCGTCCACCGTCCAGACGCGGAACTGCGTGCCGGCGTCGAGCCAGCGCCGGACGAGCGGCAGATGCGAGCGCACGTAATCGATGCCGGGTCCGGCCCAGCCTACGCGGTGCGATTCGATCAGGCCTTCGCCTTCAGACAGCGCCCGTCGCAGCAGTACCGCGACGGCGCCGACGGTCAACTCGCCCATCATCAGGCTGGCTTTAAGTTCTTCGGCGTCGATGTCATCCAGGAGTTGGCAGAGATACTGGCCCGGTATGTGGTCGGCCAAGTACTTCACGGCGTCCGGGTGGAAGCTCATGAAGGACAGCTGGATGTTGTCCAGCCGGGAGGTTTCCGGGTCCCAGCCCTCCGCCATCAGGTACCTGAGCACCTCGTCCTCCAGCTCCTGCCCGTACGGGCTGGGGTGCTTGAGCTCCACGGCCAGGCCCAGCGGCCGGCCGGCGTCGCGCATAAGATCCACCAGGTCGTCCAGTGTCACCAGTTGGTCGGCGGTGCCGCCGTACTCGACCGGAATCGGCGTGCCCTTCCACGAACTGACGTCCAGTTGCAGCAGTTCGTCCAGCGTGTGATCGGACACGTTGCCGGTGCCGGTGGAGGTGCGGTCCAGCGTGAAGTCGTGGAAACAGACCAGCCGGCGGTCTTTGGTCAGGTGGAGATCGCACTCGATCCCATCGGCCCCGTCGGCGATCGCCTGCAGGTAGGCGGCCCGCGTATTCTCCGCATACTGCTCACTGGAACCACGGTGGGCGTAGATCCTCTGGTGCATGAATTCACCGTACGCGATGACCGGACATACGGACCCGCCGTAGGGTTGACTGGTGGGTGAACGAACGATGATCGTTCAGCAATTCGGTTTCGGAGGCAACATGGGCACTCAGACGGGCGGCGGCGTCGCACCTGACACGGCGGAAGGGCGGACGGTCGGCTACGCGGCGCACAACGCCCCCGACAACCTCCCCGGTGGCGGAACGAGCCAGCTTGCCGTGCTGCCCGACAGCGTCCGTGCCGCAGGACTGCGGCGGATGAAACTGCTCGCCACGGGGTTGCTGCTGGTTCTGGCGGTGGTCTTCGTGGTGTCGTTCGCGCTGCAGGACCGCTACCCGTGGCTGAGCTATGTCCGGGCCGCGGCCGAGGGCGGAATGGTGGGTGCGCTTGCGGACTGGTTCGCCGTGACCGCACTCTTCAAACACCCGATGGGGCTGAAGATTCCGCACACCGCGATCATCCCGCGCCGCAAGGATCAGATCGGCGCCAGCCTGGGCCAGTTCGTGGAAGAGAATTTCCTGGCCGAGGACGTGGTCAAGGCCAAGATCGGGTCCCTTGGGATCACTGCCAAGGCCGGCCTCTGGCTGGAACGGCCGGAAAACACCGAACGGATTGCCCGCGAGGGCGCCACGGCCATCCGCGGAGCCTTGACGGTCCTCAATGACGAGGACGTGCAGGAACTGATTGAGTCGCTGGCCCGCCGGCATCTGATCGACCCGCAGTGGGGACCGCCGCTGGGCCGGCTGGCCGAGCACGTGCTGCGCGACGGCCACCACCTGAAGCTGGTGGATCTGCTGCTGGACCGCGCCGCCGACTGGGTACTGGACAACCAGGACACGGTGGCGCGGCTGGTGTCCGACCGCTCACCGACCTGGGTCCCGCCGTTCCTGGATTCGCTGGTTGGCGACAAGGTGCATCTGGAGCTGTACAAGTTCATCATCGCGGTGCAGGCCGACCCGGATCATCCGATGCGCCAGCAGTTGGACGGGTACCTGAACTCCCTGGCGCAGGACCTGCAGCACGATCCCGAGATGATGGCCCGGGTGGAGGCCATCAAACACAACGCCCTGGGCGACCCCGAAGTGCGCTCCCTGGCGGCCCGCACATGGGAGACGCTGAAAACCGCCCTGCTGGAGGCGGTGGAGGACCCCCAGAGCGGGTTGAGCCTGACGTTCAAGCGGGCGGTCGGAGACTTCGGCCACCGGCTGGCCACCGATGCGGAGCTGGCGGCCAAGATCGACGGCTGGATCGAGGAGGCCGCCGGGTATCTGGTCCGCACCTATCGCTCCCAGATTGCCGCCGTCATCACCGAAACGGTGGAGCGCTGGGATGCTCAGGAGACGTCGCGGAAGATCGAACTCCAGGTGGGCAGGGACCTGCAGTTCATCCGGATCAACGGCACCGTGGTCGGCTCCCTGGCCGGGCTGGCGATCTTCACGGTGGCCACCGCCGCCTTCGGTTAGCCGCGCGGCTGGGTGCCGCCCTATGGAGCATCCGCTCCAGTTCGTGACTGGTGCTCCGGTTCAAACCGGAGCACCAGTCACGAAACGGAGCGCAAGGACTACGTCGGGCCTAGCCCGCCCAGAGGAAGCGGATTCGTTGGCCGGGCCGGGCCTGGGCCAGCGCCGGGAGGTCGGCCGCTTCCACCACGGCCGGCACCGGATAGCCGCCGGTCACCGGATGGTCGGCCAGGAACACGGTGGGCAAGCCCGACGGCGGCACCTGCACCGCGCCGGTAACCATGCCTTCGCTGGGCAGTTCCCGGCCGACCGCACGCTGCAGCGGCCGGCCCAGCAGGCGCAGTCCGATCCGGTTGCTCTCGGGGCTGACCGCCCAATGGCCCAGCACCAGGCGCTGGCGGGCGTCGGCGGTAAACCAGTCCAGCCGCGGTCCGGGGCGGAGCCGCACGGTCACAACACTGGCGGGCGGCAGCGGCACCGGCGTCCAACGGGAATCGGCGGCGGGCCGTCGGTGGGTGGCGGGTCCTCGGCCCCGGCCGGCGAGCGCGGCGGCGGGGTTCGAGCCGGTCCGTCCGGCCGGTGGAACAGCCCCGGTCTGCACCATGTCCCCGTCCCGCAGCGGAGCCGGTCCCATGCCGGAGAGCAGGTCCGTGGCCGCCGATCCCATCAGGGTCTCGGCCACGATGCCGCCGGCCACCGCCAGGTAATACCTGAGCCCGGACGCGGCGGGGGCGATCTCCAGCCGCTGGCCGGCACGGACGCGGAAGGGCCGGTAAAGATTCGGTTGGTCCTTCCGCGGCCGGCCGGGGCCCGGGGACTTCGCCGCCGCGCTTCCCGGGCCCGTCACCGAAAGTTTGCCCGAGGCCCCGGTCACCGCCACCACGGTGTCGGCGTCGAACCGCAGCACAGCGCCGCCCAGCAGCAACTCCAGTCCCGCCGCGGTGTCAGGGTTTCCGACCAGGCGGTTGGCCGTGCGCAGTGCCCGGTTATCCAGTGCGCCGGACGGGCTCAGCCCGATCGCGGCATGACCCGGCCGGCCGAGGTCCTGCACCAGGAGTTGCGGTCCCGCCGTGACCACGGTGATCACCGGCTACACCGCCCTGAACCGCACGCGCGTTCCCGGCGCAATCAGCGCCGGCCACTCCCGCGCGGCGTCCCACAGCCGCTCATCGGTCCTGCCGATCAGCTGCCAGCCGCCGGGCGACGCGGAGGGGTAGATGCCGGTGAACTCGCCCGCCAAACCCACCGACCCGGCCGGCACCCGGGTCCGCGGTTCGGCCAACCGCGGTACCTGCAGCGGGTTCCCGGGTGCCACCAGGTAGGCGAAACCCGGCGCGAAGCCGGTGAAAGCGGCAATCCATTCGCACTGCTGGTGGCGCCGCACGACGTCCGCCTCGCTCACGCCCAGGATCCGCGCCACCGCCGGCAGATCCTCCCCCGAGTAGTCCACCTCGACCGTGACCTCGTCCCCGGTGGTGCGTGCGCCGCCGTCGTGCGGCGGGGTCTGTTCCAGCCAGCGGCGGACGACGGCGGCGGCCGCCGGGTCGTCGAAGGTCGCCAGGATGGTGCGGGCCGCGGGAACCAGCTCCGTCACGCCTGGCAGCGGCGCAACCGAGAGTGCGCTGTAGTGCGCCAGGACGTCGTCGAGGGTGTCGAATTCGGCGAGGAGGGCGCCCGCACCGAAGGGCAGGATCCGCACCCTACCGTCCTGTGGTGCGGGGCCCGGAGGGAGAGGGAACGGGTGCCGCGCCGGTGGCGCGGGGACCCCCGGCGGCGGGCGGGCGGTGGCCGGCAGCGTTGCCGGCCGCACCCGTGAAGGGACGCAGCGGAATTCCGGCCGCGGCCAGCCGTTCCCGGACCACCCGCGCCATCGCCACCGCGCCCGGGGTATCGCCGTGGACGCACAGCGAATCCGCCGCCCCGGCGCGGGCGAAGTTTACGGCCCGGTCGGCGATCTCCTCCAGGTCTTCCAGCAGGGCGCCGGGCTCGCCGCGCGGAATGAGTGTTCCGTCCGCCCGGTAGCCGCGATCCACGAAAGCCTCGCGGAACACCGGCAGTCCGGCGGCGGTCGCCAGTTCGAGCGCCGCGGATCCGGGCAGCCCGAGGAGGGGAAGCCGTGGCTCGAAGGCGCCGATGGCTTCGACCACCGCCGCGGCCTGGCTGCGGTCGTGGACAATCCGGTGATAGAGCGCGCCGTGCGGTTTCACGTAGGCCACCCGGGCCCCCGCTCGCCTGGCGATCCGGTCGAGGGCGGCCAGTTGGTCAGCGACATCGGCGGTAAGGTCGGCCGCGGCGACCTCCATGCTGCGGCGGCCAAACCCGGCCCGGTCCCGGTAGGAAACGTGCGCACCCACCGCCACCCCGTGCTCCACGGCGCGGCTGCAGGCGGCCAGCATCGTCTCGTCGTCGCCGGCGTGGTAGCCGCAGGCGATGTTCGCGCTGGTGATCAGCGGAAACATCGCGGCGTCGTCGCCCATCAGCCGACCGTCGACTGATTCTCCGAGATCGCTGTTCAGGTCGATGCCCGGCCGGCCTCCCGATTCGGCTCGGACCGCATCGCCGTGGCCGGCAGGTCCGGTGCCGGATACCGTCACGGCCCGGTCCCGTCGTCGGGTCCGCCGGCGGAGCGGCCGCGGGCATCGCCGTCCTGGTCCCCGGACGCCTCGAGGGCCGGCGGCGCCGTCCGCCTGCGGCCGGGCAGCCTCTCCAGCATCCGGGCGGCGACCCGGCCGGGCACGGCCGGCAGCTCGCCCAGGCGGTACCGGTTGTCGGTAAGGTCCTCCACCAGGGACATCGGCAGCACCAGCGGCGGTTCCCCGAAGGCCGTCCTGGTGGCGTCGATGACGCGCCGGCCCATCACGTGGTTGCCGGCACCACCGACGGCCGCGCCGATGCCGAAGGGGACCGCGCGGCCGAGCATCGCCGTCCCCTGCTTGGCCAGCAGTTTGGTCAGGAAACGCTTCTTCAGGCTGTCCACCAGCGAGCTGACCATGCCGGAGGGCATACTGCTGCCCACCGCGTTTCCCCAGGCCCGCGACGGGTTTCCGCCGCGCCCGCCGGCCTGCCCGGCGAACTCCTTGATCAGGGAGCTGCCCTCGTCGCCCATCAGGATGGCCATCACCATGGCCTGGGAGCGTTCGGGGTTCTCGGTATCGATGCCATGCAGTTCGGCGATCGACTGGGCGAACAGGGCAGTGGCTTCCAGGAAGCCCACGGTAGCCGCCGCGGAGAGGCCCAGTGCCGCCACCGTGCCCACGCCCGGCACGACGGCGGATGCCCCCACCGCCGCACCGCCGGTGGTCACCGCCGCCAGGTATTTCTTTTCCAACTTCGCGGCCAGCTCGGCCGGCGTCGCGTCCGGGTTCTTGCGCCGCAGCCGGTCCAAGTTGGCCAGCACCAGCGGCCGCTGGACGTCCAGCGCCTTCATGATGCCGGTCGTCACGCCGGGCTTTGGGTTGCCGTGCTTGTCGAAAGCCGCATCGGCGGCGACGCGCATGGCTGGATTGATCTTCCGTCCTCTGGCCACAAACCCTCCTGGAGCAATCAGCACCGTGATGGTGTTCCGGCCTTAAGCGTAAGTCACCGGTTGCGGGACGTTCCCCAAAACACCAAGTATGCTGACAAAGCACCGCGTACTTCCTGTACGACGGCCGGACGCAGCGACTGCTGCGCCGGCCGCCCAACCTGAAGGAGTTGCTGGCTATGAGAATCGGATCATCAATTGCCTTGATTGCCATCGGCGCAATCCTGGCCTTCGCCGTTGCCGACGTCGTGGATTTCATCGACCTGACGCTGATCGGCTGGATCCTGATGGGTGTAGGCGTGCTCGGCCTGATCATCTCCATCATCATGGCCATGCCGCGCCGCGAGCACCGCGTGACGGAAAGCCGCCGCATCGAGGACCCGCACACGGGCGAAACCATCCGGCGGGACGAAACCCGCGGCCTCTAGGCCCACAGGCTGAGGCAGCCGCTGCACGCGGGCCTCCGCGGCCCGCGTGCCGGCCGGCCTCGCCGATCAGCGCGGTTTTTTGCTGCCCAGCGCCACGAGCGACAGCACAATCCCCGCCCCGCACACCAGCGTGGCCAGGTACGCCAGGCCCACGCCGTCCTCGCCGCCCATGCCCAGCGTCAGGCTGAGCGGAAGCCAGAGCACCGCCCAGCCGAGCACTGCGAACAACGGCGCATACCGCTCCCCGCGCGCCGTCCACCGGTAGGCAAAAACCGCGAGGACAAAGACGGCGATGGCTCCGGCCAGGGCGAAGCCCGCCAACGTTCCGCCGCCCTCCGGGTCGTGCCGTGAGCCCAGCGAGAAGGCCGTCATGGTGTCGATGGCCACGACGATGACGCCCACGGCGATGGCGAACTGCAGGACGTTGCCGGCCTGGATCAGCAACATCCGCCGCACATCGGGCCTCATGCCGTTTTCCTCCCGTCGCTCCGCCCGCTCGGGGCGCCCTCTCCTGCCACCCTATATAAGGCACAGGGCGATATCAGGCCCAGGGCGCGCCGCCCAGCGGGCGTCGCCTTCAGGACCGGCCTGCCGCATACACGGTGGCCCGGTTGGACAGGGCAGTGCCCCGGCGGAAACTTCCACCGGGGCACCGGCCGGCGCCCTCGCGGGCAGGTGTTACCAGCGGACCTTTTTCTCGGGCGGACCCTGCCGGCCGCTGGCGTGCTTCGGCTTGTGGCTGTTGCCGATGCTGTGCCAGCCGGCCAGGTCGCCGGCGTTGACCGCACGGCGGGAAGCCAGCCTCGCCTGTTGGTCCTCGGTCAGTTTGGCCGCGGCGGCCGGAGCGAGGTGGATGGTTGGTTCACGGGATTCGGCGGGTTTTGGTGCCCGCGGATCGATGTCAGTCATGGCTCTCCTTCGGTATTTTCAGGAGCCTGCCGGGAACTGGTCCGCCGCACCGGTCGTCAAGACGGGACGCCACAACACCCGGAGCATCATCCGGGCGTGAGCGGGGGTGGGATCAGGGAACCACTCGCGAGGTACAGCCTCAGCAAGCCTTGTTTGGTTGTCGGCTTGACCGGTCCAAGACCTGGTTACTCGAAAATCAGAATTCCCATGGCGCACAGCCTAACAGCGCCGCCGGGCATCCGGTAGATTCAAGCAAAGGCCGGCGAGAAGGGGGACCATGTCCGCATCACAGTTCGACCAGCGGTACGACTCGATCTACCAGCGCGGCGGCGAAACGGCTGGCATCCCAACGACCGGCACCCCGCGGACCGCGGCGGCCCGGCCGGCGGCGGCCACCCGGCCCGTCACCCCGCCGGACACCCGGATGAGCCCGGCATTCCCCACGGCCGCAACGCTGGCGGCGCCAGCGACGGACCCGCGCGGCGACAACCCCACAGCCCGGTCGACGGGCATCGCCGAAGTCATTCCGCCCGACGCCGTCGTGACGGCGGGGCCGGCAGGTGCGGCACCTATCCGCCGGACGGTTAATCCGTTCCTGGGGGCGATGTGGCTGCTGGGCGTGGGGCTGGTCGGGTTCGGGGCCTGGGGTTCGATCGCACCCCACTTCATTGAGATGGACGCCCTGCTCGGGACCACCGGCATCTACGGGCCGCCCTGGATTTTCGTCTTTAGCTCCGTCGCGCCCATGATCCTGGTCGCCGGGCTGCTCACCGTCGTCGGCACCTTGGCCTTGCATGCCGTGAGCTGGATGCGCCGGCACCCCTGACCCCGCCGCACAACCGGCGGCGGCAACCCGCCCGTGCGCGCGGCGGATCCTACGCGCGGCGGATCCTATTCGGGGCTTTCGGGCCACTCGACGTGCGGCTCGTACTCCGGGTGCCTGTGCAGCCAGTCAGCGACGTACTCGCAGTACGGCACGATCTTCCTCCCGCCGGCGACCACGTCGTCCAGCGCATGGCCCACCAACCTTCCGGCGAGGCCCCGACCGGCGAAGTCATCGAACACCCGGGTATGGGTGAACGCCACGGTACCGCCGTGCGCCTGAATCTCGGTGTACCCGGCCAAGGATCCGGCGGCCAGCACCTCATAGCGCCTGAGGTCCTCGTTCAGCCGGAAAGAGAGGTCGTCAGCCATAGCCCGAGCCTGACACACGCGGGCGGCGGTGCAAATACACCGCCGCCCGCATCGGCTGCCGCCGGCTAGATCAGGCCGTCGGCCAGGTGGTTGGGTGTGCCGAAGCGGTGCGCGGTGATGCTGACGGCCTGCTCGTGCAGGAACGGCAGCATTTCCACCCGACCGGCTTCGGTCACGTCGTGGGCGTAGACCGCAACATCCGGGCGTCCGCCGGTGGCGACGGCAAGCGCCTTGGCGTCGCCGCCAATCAGCCGGATCCGCCCGGCTCCGAGCCGTGGCACCCGGGCCAGCCAGTCGGCGTCGTCCTCCACCGTCACGGCAAGGTCCAGCTCCGTGGCCACGGCCCCCAGTGCCGCGGGGAGCTCGACGGCGGTGGACACCGTGACCTCGGATCCGGCCCGCACGGCGGCGGCCAGCACGCGGACCAGCTTGGCCAGCGGCTCGCCGTCGGACAGCCGGACCGTGACCGGCACGGGCAGGTAGCGGAACACGTTGCGCTCGGCGGTCAGGCCGGACACGTCCTTGGCCGCGCCGAACTCCGCGGCCCAGGCGGCCGCGTCCGAGTGCAGCGAGCGTTCCAGCCCGGCGAGCTCGTCCGCGGGCAGCGCCTGGTTCGCGCGCCGGGCCGCCTCCAACAGCTTCGCGGCCGCTCCCGTGATCTCGGCGGTGGCCGTCGACGGGGCGGTCTCCCAGTCGCCGAGCCCGATCAGGTAGTTCGGTCCGCCGGCCTTGGTTCCGGCTCCCACCGAGGACTTCTTCCAGCCGCCGAAGGGCTGGCGCCGCACGATGGCGCCGGTGATGCCCCGGTTCACGTAGAGGTTGCCGGCCTGGATGTTCTGCAGCCAGTAATCCAGCTCGTCCCGATCCAGTGAATGCAGGCCCGAGGTCAGGCCGTACTCGATGTCGTTGGTGATGGCGACAGCCTCTTCGAGCGTTTCGGCGGTCATTACCCCGAGGATCGGGCCGAAGAACTCGGTCAGGTGGTAGCGCGAGCCGCGCTTCACCCCGGTGCGCACGCCCGGGCTCCAGAGCTTGCCGGTCTCGTCCAGCCGTTCGGGCCGGATGAGCCAGCTCTCGCCGGCGCCCAGCGTGGTCAGCCCGTCCAGCAGCTTGCCGTCGGCCGGGGCGATGACCGGGCCCATCTGGGTGGCCGGATCCTGCGGATAGCCCACCTTCATAGAGGTGACCGCGTCCACCAACTGGTTGCGGAAGCGCGGCGACGTGGCGGCGGATCCCACCAGGATCACCAGCGAGGCCGCGGAGCACTTCTGCCCGGCATGGCCGAACGCGGAGTAGGCGACGTCCCTGGCGGCCAGGTCGAAGTCGGCGCTGGGCGTGACGATGATGGCGTTCTTGCCCGAGGTCTCGGCCAGCAGCGGCAGGTCCGGGCGGAAGGAGCGGAACAGCTCGGCGGTCTCGTAGGCGCCGGTGAGGATCACGCGGTCCACCTCCGGGTGCGAGATCAGCTGCCGGCCCAGTTCGCGCTCGCCCAGCTGCACCAGCTGCAGCACATCGCGCGGCACCCCGGCTTCGTCGAACGCCTCCCACAGCGCTTCCACCATCACGGCGCCGGTCCGCGCCGCCTGCTTGGCAGGCTTGATCACGACGGCGGAGCCCGCGGCCAGCGCCGCAAGGGCGCCTCCGGCGGGGATCGCCGTCGGGAAGTTCCACGGCGGGGTGACAACGGTCAGCCTGGACGGAACGAATTCGGCGCCGTCCACCGTGTCCAGCATGCGCGCCAGCTCGGCGTAGAAGTGCGCGAAGTCGGCGGCCTCGGATACTTCCGGGTCGCCCTGGTCAAGGGTCTTGCCGGCCTCGGCGGCCATGACCTCCAGCAGCCGGGCGCGGTGGGCATTCAGTTTGTCGCCGGCCTTGTGCAGCACCTCGGCTCGTTCGGCGCCGCTCATCGCGCCCCAGCTCTTGGACTGCTCGACGGCCGTGGCGATCACCTGCTCCAGCTGCGCTTCATCCTTGACCTCGGCGCCGGCAACGGTATCGATGCCAAGCCTTGAACCGGGGACGCGGGACAGGATCTCCCGGCCCCAGGCCAGGTTGGCGGGCAGGGACGGATCGGTGTCCGGGATGTTGTCGAAGGAATCGACGGGCCGGGCCGGTTCGGGCTTGGTGCGGTCTTGCTGCCGGTTCGGTTCCGGGACGTCGTCGTCGAGGTTATCGAGCGAGGCGAGGAAGCGCTGCTTCTCGCGCTCGAAGAGGTGCTCGTTCTTGCTCAGCTCGAAGACTGCGGACATGAAGTTCTCGCTGCTGGCGCCCTCTTCGAGCCGGCGGATCAGGTAGGCGATGGCCACGTCGAACTCGCCGGGGTGGACCACCGGGGTGTAGAGCAGCAGCGACCCGACGTCCTTCTTCACCGCCTCGGCCTGGCCCTGGGCCATGCCCAGCAGCATCTCGAAGTCGATGGCCCCCGCCAGGTGTGCGATGCCGCGCTGCTTGGCCAGCAGCCAGGCGAAGGCGACGTCGAACAGGTTGTGACCGGCGACGCCGATCCGCACGTTGCCGATCCGGTCCGGGTGCAGGGCGTAGTTGATCACGCGCTTGTAGTTGGTGTCCGAGTCCTGCTTGGTTCCCCAGGTGGCCAGCGGCCAGCCGTGCAGCGACGCCTCCACCTGTTCCATGGGCAGGTTGGCTCCCTTGACCACGCGCACCTTGATCGCGGCGCCGCCGCGGGCACGGCGGGCCGCGGCCCACTCCTGCAGCCGGATCATGGCCTTCAGCGCGTCCGGCAGATAGGCCTGCAGCACAATGCCGGCCTCCAGCTGTTCGAACTCCGGCTTGTCCAGGATCCTGGTGAAGACCGCCATGGTCATCTCCAGGTCCTTGTACTCCTCCATGTCCAGGTTGATGAACTTAGGCTTCGGGGACCTCGCGGCCTGCCGGTACAGCGGCGTCAGGCTTTCGACGACGTGCTCCACCGCCTCGTCGAAGGCCCAGTGCGAGTGCGGTGCCACGGTAGAGGAGACCTTGATGGAAACGTAGTCGACGTCGTCGCGGGCCAGCAGGCGTTTGGTGCCTTCGAGCCGGCGTTCCGCCTCGCGGCTGCCTAGGACGGCCTCGCCCAACAGGTTGATGTTCAGCCGGACGTCTTCCCGGCGGATCCTGGCGATGGCCGGGCCCAGCTTGGCATCGGTCGCGTCCACGATCAGGTGGCCCACCATTTCGCGCAGCACCCGCCGGGCCGCCGGAATGACCACGTGCGGGAGGACCGGGGCCATGGTGCCTCCCACGCGCACCGCGGCCCGCATGTACCAGGGCAGGAAGGCCGGAACCTTCGGTGCCAGTGCGGCCAGGTTGCGGGCGGCAACGCGCAGGTCCTCGGGGCGGATCACACCGTCGACGAATCCCACGGTGAAATCCAGCCCGTTCGGATCATTCAGGACGCCGGCCAGCTGGCGGGCGGAGGCGTCGGCGGGGACTTTCTCGGCCTCGGTCAGCCAGTGGCGGACCAGTTTGATGGAGTCGGCGGCGAGGTCGGCCATCTGCTCATCGGGCAGGTTAGTGGTCTGCACCGGAGCCTCCTTCAGGGCATCGTTCACGGCAGCATCTGTCCCTTCAACGAAATTGCAATGTTCCCTCAGACCAGTATGGAACTAGACTTCGTGAAGCAAAAGCGATCTTTTCCGACCGATAATCATTGGTTTTACTGATGAATGGAGTTGCCGTGCTGGATGTCCGGAGACTGCGCTTGTTGCGCGAGGTCAAAGTCCGCGGCACCTTGGCGGAGGCGGCCGCCGCGCTGAGCCTGAGCCCGTCATCCGTTTCCCAGCAGCTGGCCTTGCTGGAAAAGGAGGCCGGGGTGGCGCTGCTGCGAAAGGCCGGACGCCGGGTGCAGCTCACGCCGCAGGCCGAGATCCTCGTGGTGCACACCGAGTCGCTGCTGTCCACCCTCGAGCAGGCCGAAACGGACTTGGCGGCGTCGCTGACCGCGGTGACCGGACCCGTCCGGCTGGCGGCGTTCCAATCGGCGGCGCTGGCCCTGCTGCCGGAGGCCCTCACCGCCATGCGGCAGCGGCACCCGGACGTGCGGATCGAGATGGTCCAGCGTGAACCAGAGACGGCGCTGTACGAGACCTGGGCGCGCGACTTCGACCTGGTCATCGCCGAGCAGTACCCCGGCCACGCGGCGCCGCACCATCCGGAGCTTGACCGCCAGAAACTGACCAGCGACGCTATCCGGCTCGCGGTACCGCCCGCCGCCGTGGCCGGAACCGCCGTCACCTCGGTCGACGACGCCCGGAGGCTGCCGTGGGTGATGGAACCGCATGGCGCAGCTTCCCGGCATTGGGCGGAACAGGCGTGCCGCCAGGCCGGATTCGAGCCGGATGTGCGGTATGAGACGGCCGACCTGCAGGCGCAGATCCGGCTGATTGAATCCGGCAACGCGGTGGCGTTCATGCCGGACCTGGTCTGGACCGGCCGGGACACCACCTGCCTGCTGCTGGACCTGCCGGGCCTGCCGCGGCGCACGGTCTTCACCTCGGTCCGCCGCGGCTCTGCCAACCGACCGGCCATCCTGGCGTTCCGGGCAGTCCTGGAGGCAACGGCCCGGGAAATCGCGGCCTGAGGTCCGGGCCGCCCCGGCACCTCCGCTAGGCCCGCGCCCTACGCCGCGGGCTGTTTGCGCTGGTCCAAGCTGAGGTTTCCATGCACCGTGGCGTAGGCGCGCAGGCCTGCGGCAATGTGCGGCAACCCCTTCTCCGGTGCCAGGATCCTGCGGGCCGGACCGGTTATGCCGTCCAACCGGAGCTGCACGAACAGGTCCACCAGCACCGGGCCCAGGCCGGCCAGTTCGCTCCGGGGCAGGACGGCACGGTAGCCGCCGCCGTCGTCCCTGACGTCAAAGCCGAGCTCGGCGTCTGTCCCGCGGGCGCGTGCCACGAGCCGGACCGATTCGTACTCCGCCGCCGGTTCGAACACCAACCCGAACGACACGGACTCCCCGTCGAGCCGGGGCTGCAGGGCCCGCGGCGTCGGTTTCAGCGCTTCCTCGGTGGCGGCCAGCTTGAGCAGGCCTTCCGCATCCCGTGCCCGGACCAGCTGCGAGCGCTGCCGGTAAGGAAATGACAGCTGCTCCTCCAGCCGTTCCGGAATGTGTTGGTCCACGAAGGCGGCATGGGCCGCCACCCACCGCTGCCGCGTGCCCGGCGCCATCGACCGGTAGCGGTCGGGCACGTAGAAGCGAAGGAGTTTGCGCCGGTACAGGTCCAGCACCAGCAGCTCAGCATGTTCAGGGTCCGGATGGTTCTCCCGGATGATCCGCGCGATTTCGGCGACGGATCCGGTGTACCCCTCCGGGATGGCGCGCTCGGAGCTGATGTTGGTTCCGTCGTCGCGGGTGCGGATGAAGTAATAGTCGTAGTCGGCCGCGATCGCGTTCCTCCGGGAGGCCAGGTAGCAGCGGGTGAGCATCATGCCGTCTTCCAACCGGACTTTGCCCTCCGGGAAGCGGATGCCGTGTGTGTCCAGCAGCTCACGCCGGATCAGCTTTTGCGGTGAGAGCGTGCCCAGGATTTTGCGCACGGGCACGTCCGGCACGGTCTCGGTGAAGAGCGAAGACTGCACGCGTCGGCCGCCGATTCCGACCATGCGCGGGGCCAGCACGTCGACCTGGTACTTGTCGGCAAAGTCGACCATCCGGCGCAGTGCTTCGGGCCCCAGCTTGTCGTCCGCATCGCAGAAGAAGACGTAATCGGAACTGCTGGCGGCGATCCCTACGTTGCGGGGCTTTCCCGGCCAGCCGCTGTTCTGTTGATGGATGACCCGCCAGTTCGGATGCCGCGCGGCGTACTCGTCCAGCAGCTTGCCTCCGCCGTCGGTGGAGCCGTCGTCCACGGCGATCACCTCGAAGAGCGCCGAGTCCAGGTCCTGTGCAACCAGCGATTCCAGCAGCTCCCTCAGGTAGGGCAACGCGTTGAATACCGGGATCACCACGGCCACCCGCGCGGTCTGCGCACTGGCCGTCGGCCCGGAGTCACTCTCGCGCACGCGAAACTGCCCCGCGCGCGCGGCAATCCGTTTCAGCTTGCGCCGTGCGCCTGCCAGTTTGTCCTTGATGGCCACGCGGTCCCCTTCGATCGGCAGCAGTTAATGCATTCTGCCACTGTGATCGAGCTGAATGACGGTGAGAGGCGGAATCGTGACGGGGTGGACAGGGTGGTAAGTACTGCTCTCAGCTGTAGAGCGCCAAGAGCGCGGCCTGCTGTCCGCAGATCAAGAGGACGCACAGGACAGCCATCGCAACGGCCGATTTGTTCCAACTGGTGACGACTGCGGGTCCCGGTGGCGGTTCGGAATTCGGGAGGCTGGACCTGGATCTTGTCCACAGGCGGACGAGCGGATGCTGCTCCAGCCCCTGCCGTTGACCCGAAGAGGTAGTTCGGTCCCATGGGGTTATCGTGGCCGGTCCCACTGACGCACTGTGCTGGTTGCCGGCGGCCCGCGCATTTTGAGGAAAGGGTGCACCCCAGCTTGTGTAGGTCTTGGCCCCGGTCCTGATCCTCACGGCACTGCGTACGCTGACGTCATCAACGACGGCAAAGGGAATGGCGTGGGACCGAAAGCTATTGGTGATGAGAACGGAGTCGTCATCATAGGCAAGGCGTGGAATCCACAGGAAAATGTAGGCGAACGAAGCTGCCAGCAAAGGCCACACTATCCATCGCAGGAGGGATTCTTCCTGCGCCTGGGCGAACAGCAACACGAGCGCCGCCGCAGCGGAGACCCAGATCAGGATTGCAGTCCACATGGCCGACTTTTCCTTGAGCACGCTCCGCTTTGGCTCGGTCCGTGAGTTTGTTGCCATACGGTATGCCCCGTCCCCTTTGACTGCTGCCGTTACTGCATTCTGCCATCCCTCTCGCCGATGCATGCACGCCGCCGCGGATCACGGACGTTGCCCATGGACTTGTCCCAAACCGGGCGGGTAATTCCCCGTCTCTAACGGATTCACCTGCGGCCGGCATGTAGAACTCCTATACCGCTTCCTCCCGCATCCCCCACGGGGAACCGTAGCCCTCGGGTGCGGGCGCCGACATCAGGTCCAGGAAGGGTTTGGCGTCGAACGCCTCCGGGCCCAGGACGCCGGCTCCGCTCCAGACGCCCGAGGCCAGGAGTTCCAGGGCGATGATCGGGTTCAGCGCCGTCTGCCACACCACGCACTGGCTGCCGTATTCGGCCATGGTGTCGGCGTTGTCGGCGACATGGTAAAGGTAGGTCCGCCGCGGGGCGCCGTCCTTGTCCTTGCCTGTCACCAGGACGCCTGCGCATGTCTTGCCGGTGATCCTGGGCCCGAGCGTGGCCGGATCCGGCAGGCAGGCGGCCACGACGTCCCGCGGGCTCACGGATGTTCCCTTGACGTTGACCGGCGTGGTGGAATCGAGGCCCAGCTTGTGCAGGACCTTGAGCACCTCGATGAATTCATCGCCCAGCCCGTACTTGAAATTGACCTTGCCGGCATCCAGCCACCGGGGCATCAGCAGGACTTCCTCGTGTTCCACGTTGACGCACTCCACGGGGCCGATGCCTTCGGGAAAATCGAAGACTTCGGGGTCGCTGAAGGGCTCTGTGGTGCTCCAACCGGTCTCGGCGGAATAGATCACCGGCGGGTTGAGGCATTCCTCGATGGTGGTCCAAATGGAGAAGGACGGCGCGAAATCGTATCCCTCGACCTTCAGGTTGGCGCCGTCGCGGACGCCGATCTCGTCGATGACGGAGAACAGGTAGTCCTGGGCGTACCGGGCCAGGACGTCGGAGAGTCCCGGTTCCACGCCTATCCCGACCAGAGCCAGCCGCCCGGCTTCCTCCCACTCAGCGGCCCGCTCGAACTGCTGGTCCCCCAGCTTGACGCCGGTGAGCTCATAGGGTCGTTCCGGGTGCGGCGTGGACAGTGACATTGCCATGTCCAGATAGGTGGCTCCGGCGTCCGCGGCACCCTCGAAGACCGGCATGACGAAACGGGGGTCAACGGCGTTGAGCACGTGGGTGATGCCGTGGTCCCTGATGGCACCGGCAACGGCCTCCCTGCTTGACGCGTCCAGGGCAATCGCGCTGAACCGTCCGCGCCGGCCCTCCGGCAGCGCCTCGACTACGGCGCGGGCCCGTGCCGGGTCGTAGTCCGCCAAAACGAAGGCCTCAAAGAATTCCCGCCGGGCGGCAATGCCTGCGGCGGCGCCGCCCACTCCGCCTGCTCCAATACACAGAATCCGCATCATGCTCCCTTGGGGGTGTCTTGGCTGTTGCTGCCGGCAGGCTCGGGACTCAGGCGGAACCAGCTGTTCGTCGTCACGTCGGTGGGCGCGCCCGGTGACGCGAGCAGGGTGCCGGCCGCCGGGTCAATGCCCACGGTTGCCAGGGTCGCCCAGCGGGAGCCCAGGCCGGCACCCGGGGTCGGCACGCAGCACAGTTCGGCCCCGTCACCGGGAACCGAGCACAGGTAGGGCACGAGATCCTGCGGCTGACGGGGCTGGAACGCAGCGCTGACCCGCCTGTCCAGCAAGTCGATCCGCTGCTGGGAGTCCGGCTGGTACAGCTCGGTCTTCTCCCCCTTCGCCAGCCTTGGGGCCAGGAAATGGTTGGTGTGCAGCAGGTGACCGCCGGTCGGCTTGATCACCTCGGCCCCCTCGGGGCTGAGCTCCACGATTGCTGCGCCGGCCCTGGTGACCACGGTGATGGCGCTGGAAGTCTTGACCGGTGCGTCGAGGAGTATGTCCACGGCCTCGTCCAGCGAAGCTGCCGCGTGCAGTACCTGCGCGGCTGCGATGTGGACGGGCACCGCCCCCGGACTGTCCTGCCTGTGACCCAGCACGTTCAGGTGCACGCCGACGCCGGCGTCGTTCAGGCCGATCTTGGCGAGGATTCCGTACTCCGTCAGTCCCACGAACCGGCCCTGGCTGGTTTCAACCGACTGCAAGTGCCAGGCGGCGGCGAGTTCTTCGTGCCAGTCCCAGGTCTGCAAGGAGAAAGGCCGGGCTCCGGCGCTGACGACGGTAGAACACTCCCCCGGCCGGGCCCGTTCCGAGAGGGACAGGATTTCGGTCCGGGCATTAAGGGCGCTGACCTTCCAGACGGGCAGGCCCGCTCCCTCCGCGGTGCCGCGGATCTCGGCCGCGAGGTGCGTCGCCCAGGCTTCAGTGGCGGCCAGGCTGCGGGTGGCTTCCCGCTCCACGACGGTTTCGCTGATGCCGTGGGCCTCGAACAGTTGGCGGTAAACGTCCCAGCAGCCGGCGATACCGCTGCGTCCTTCGGTGCCGCGCTGCACGCCCAGCTGGCGGGGGTCCCCGCCTCGAAGCGTCAGCACCTGCGGGATCGTGCCTGCGGGGTCAGTCAATGTCGTGCTCCTCATCCAATGTCGCGCTGTCGCGGCGCCGCGGCTTCCAGCCGGGCCGCGGCGCGCTGTCGATCAACCGTCGGGTGTACGGGTGTGCCGGGCTGTCGAGGATCTGGTCGGCAGTGCCGGCTTCGACGATGACCCCGCGGCGCATCACCACGATGGAGTGGGCTATCTGGCGTGCCACCGCCAGGTCATGCGTGATGAAGAGATAGGTCAGCTGTTTTTCCCGCCGCAGCTGTTCGAGCATCCGCAGGATTTGCGCCTGGACGGTGACGTCCAGCGCGGAGACGGCCTCGTCGAGCACGATGACCCCCGGCGATGCCGCCAGCGCCCGCGCTATGGCCACGCGCTGCTTCTGCCCGCCGGAGAGTTCGTCCGGGAGCGCGGACATGTGGGTTTCGGTCAATCCGACTTCCCGGAACAACTCGAGGCAGCGCCTGCGTCGTGCTGCCGGGTCCAGGGAGGTGTGGGCCTTCAACACCTCGGCAACCGCCTCGGAGACCGGCAGCCGGCGGTTCAACGACCCCTGCGGGTCTTGGAAGACCATTTGGACGTCCTTTGACCGTTCCCGCCGGATTCGGCGGCTGGTCCGCGGGCTGACCGGTTTGCCGTTGAGGAAGACGGACCCGCTGTCCGGGGTTTCCAGCCCCACGAGCATCCTGGCCAACGTGCTCTTTCCCGAACCCGATTCCCCCACCACGGCCAGGCAGTGTCCGCGCTCGATGGCCAGGGACGCGTCTTTGACGGCGTGGACGTGCGTGCGGTTACGGCCGGAACCAACGGTGAACTTCTTGTTGAGTTTGCTTATGACGACGGCGGGGGCCGTGGGCTGCGTCTGCACGCCGGTCATTGCTTCACCTCTCGGGATGCCTCGCGGCTTGGTGGACCGGGCACGTTTGTCCCGGCACGAGGTCCGGCCTGCGTTTGGGGGTCGTCGCCTGTCCCGGCGTCGATGCGGTGATCCAGGCTGGGCTTGGCCGCGACCAGCTTCCGGGTGTATTCGTGTTCCGGCCGGTTCAGCACCCGGTCTGCGGGGCCGGATTCGACGATCCGGCCGCCCGACATGACGGCGATACGGTCGCACGCCGCCGCGGCCAGGTCCAGGTCGTGGGTCACGAAGATCATCGCCATGCCTGCCTCGGTCCGAGCCTCGTCCAGGATGGCCATGACGTCGGACTGCGTCGTGACATCGAGCGCCGTGGTCGGTTCGTCCGCCAGCAGCAGCTCGGTGCCCCTGGCCACCGCGCCGGCAATGACGACCCGCTGGAGCATGCCGCCGGAGAGCTGGTGCGGGTAGGAACGCAGGCAGCGGGCGACGTTGTGGATGCCCACCTGCTCGAGCACGTCCCCGGAAAGCCGCAGGGCTTCCTGGGCGGTCGCTGCAGGCCTGGCGGCTTGGATGCCTTCCACCAGGAATTTGCTGACCGGCAGCACCGGATTCAGGGCGGCCTGCGGATTCTGGGAGATCATCGAGACGGCACCGGCCCGGAAGGCGCGGAGCCGCTCGCCGGAGTACGCCAGCGTGTCCTCCCCCTTGTAGAGGACCCTGCCGGCAATGTCCGTCCGCGGCGGCAGGGTCTGGAGGATCGTCCGCATGGTCATCGATTTTCCAGAGCCGGACTCCCCCACCAGGCCGACGGACTCGCCCTTCTCCACCACGATGTTGATATCGGACAGCAGCGTCGTCCGGCGGTGCTCCGGCCCGATCTTCACGGTGACGTTCGACAGTTCGAGCATTAGATCCTCCCTGCTGCCCGGCGCCCGCCGAGCTTTTCGCCCAGGAATCCCAGCGCGGCAACGGTCAGCACAATGAGCAGGCCTGCGTAGAGGCTCTCTTGCGGGTAGCCGGCCAGAAGTGAGGACTGGCCGGAGGAAACCATGAGGCCCCAGTCCGCGTCGGGCGGTTGCACGCCAAAGCCGAGGTAGGACAGGGCGGCGAGGTCGATCATGCCGTAGCCGAAGTTGATGCTCATTCCCGTCATGACCTGCTGTTTCACGTTCGGCAGCAGGTGCCGCACGGTGATGGAAAACCCGGAGATACCCTGCAGCTCCGCCGATTTCACATACGGCAGATTCCGCTCGCGCAGGGCCACGCTGCGGATCACCCGGGCGGTATACGGGGTGAAGCCGATCGCCAGGGCAATCACGGCGGTCTCCACTCTCGCGCCGAACACCGCCACCGCCAGCACGGCCAGCAGCAGGTTTGGAAACGCGAACAGAAAATCCAGGACCCTGCTGATGAGGTTGTCCACCCAGCCGCCGAACCAGACGGCGACCAGGGCAAGGGTGCCGCCCATCACGGCGGTGAGCACGGCGACGGCGAGGGCGGCGAGAATGCTGGAGCGGGCGCCGGTGGCGAGCCGGGAGAACAGATCCCGTCCGGCCTGGTCCGTTCCGAGCCAATGCTCGGTCCCGGGAGGAAGATAGCGCTCCACGACGTTGCCGGCCGTCGGATCGAACGGTGTGAGGGCCGGCCCGATCAGGGCGAACAGTCCAATCAGCACCACCCAGCCCAGGCAGATGGCCGTCAGGACATCCGGCTTCAACCGGCTCTTCCGTGACGGGCTCCGCTTCAGTGCCCCGGAGCGTCCGGTTTCTTCCAGCGTGCTCATGACGCCGCCCCCAAACGCACCCTCGGATCGATCACGACATAGAGCAAGTCGACGGCCAGGTTGATGAGGCCGAAGGCCACGACCATGATCAACGACACTGCCTGCACCACCGCGAAGTCCTTCTGCTGCACGGCCGCCACCAGCAGTGCGCCGATGCCGTCGAGTGTGAACGCGTACTCGACCACGAAGGCGCCGGCCAGCAAGGCGGCGACGTGGACGCCGGAAACCGTTGATACGGGAAGCATCGAATTGCGCAGGACGTGGCGCCGTATGACGATCCGTTCCAGCACTCCCCGGGACCGCGCCGTCTGGGCGTGCTCGGACTCGCGCTCTTCCTTAACCGCGGTGCGGGTAATGCGCGCGACCACCGCCAGCGAGGGAAGCGCCAACGCCAACGCCGGCAGGGTCAGGTGATGGAGCCTGCCGGCCAGGCCCTCGCCGGAGCCGAAGACCGGAAACCAGCCGAGCATGACCCCGAAGACACTCATCAGCAGCAGTGCCGCGAAGAATGTCGGTACGGCAAAGCCGAGATTCGATCCGAAAAGCACCACGTTCTCCAGCCAGCCCGGCCGAAGTCCGGCCAGGCAACCGAGTCCGATGCCGCCAATCACGATGATCAGCGCGGCGTAGAGGGTGAGGGACAGTGTGGTGGGCAAGCGGCCCGCGATGAGATCGGCGACTTCCTGGCGGTTGGCCAGCGACTGGCCGAAGTCCCCCTGGACAACACCCCACAGCCAGTTGAAGTAGCGGACCAGAAACGGGTCGTCCAGGGAGTACTGCGCCCTGATGGATGCCAGTACCTCCGGCGTCACGGTCCGGCCTTGCACCAGGAACTGCTCGGGGCTTCCTGGTGCAAGGTACAGTCCGCCAAAGACCGCAAAGCTGGAGGCCAACAGGATCGTTCCCAGTGCCAAGAGCCTTTTGACGATATAGATCATGACGGCTTTTTCGTTACTCCGCGGCGCCCAGGTCCGCACCCCAGGGGTAGTAGAGATAGACGAAGGACGCCGGTACGCCCGTCACCCGCTCATTCAGGAAGAGCCGTCCTGCCGGATCGACGATGGGCAGCCAGGGCAGGTCGGCCATGGCCAACGCCTCGATTTCGGCGACCTTCGCGGCACGCTCCGTGTCGTCGGTCAGAACCTCCGCCTCGGCGATGAGTTTCTCAATCTCCGGGTTGCTGTAGTCGGAGAAGTTCTGCGACCCGCCTTCCTTCACAATGGTGCGCAGGAACACCAGGGGATCCGGAACGTCCATGTAATTGGTGGTGACGAAGGCGCCGTGCCCGGCACGGGCCTCGGGATCCGAGAAGAAGGCGCCGAATTGTGCGCTCGGCACGCCCTGGGGCTTGACCGTCAGCCCGATTTCCTGGCCGGCACGCGCCAATTCGGAAATGATGTCCGCGTAGAAGGACCGTTCGCTCGGGTACACGATGGTGATCGGCTCGCTCAGGTCGGCTTCTGCCTCCGCGAGGATTTTCTTGGCCTCCTCGACGTTCGCTTCAACCGGCGGCAGTTTTTCGCGCGCTGCGCTGAAGACGTCGTCGCCGTAAGACCAGCCGCCGTCGGGAATCAGGGACCGGGACGGCATGGCCGTGCCCTCGTACACCGTCTCCGCCAACGCCGATGTGTTCGCGGCGGTCCACAGTGCCTTCCGCACAGCAGGATCGCCCAGCGGGCCGTCGCCTGTGGCGATGATGGCCGAGAGCTGCAGGGACTTGCCGAGAATCAGCTCGCCGTTGGTCGCAGACTGAAGTTGCGGTACCGCGCTGAGCGGGACGTCGTAGGACCCGTCCACTGCTCCGGACGCTAGCGCGTTGGTGATGGCCGCGGGGTCGACGATGAACTGGATGTCGAGGTTCTGCACCTTGGGCATGCGGTCGCTGTTCCAGTAAGCATCGTTCTTGGCCAGGGAGATGCTCTGGCCGCTGTTCCACTGGTCAACCGAGAAGGGCCCGGTACACATCACGCCCTCCTGCGGCGTGCCGAACGCTTCGCCTGCCTCTTTGCGCTGTGCCTCCTGCACGATGACGCCCAGCGGTGTGGCCATGTAAGAGTTGAACGTGACGTCCGGAGAGCTCAGGCTCACGGTCACTTCGTACTCGCCCGTGGCCTTGATCGATTCGACGTTGCCGCTGACCGCGTCGCTGGCCCAGTAGCTGCCCTCGTCAGGATCCAGGTGCCGGTTCAGGCTGAAGACCACGTCCTGGGCGGTCATCCGCGTGCCGTCCCAGAAGGTCACGTCATCCCGCAGCTGGTAGATGTACGTCTTGCCGTCGACGTTCTCGAACGATTCGGCAAGGTTGGGTGCAATTGTGTAGTCCGGTTCCATCACCATCAGGCCTTCGCACAGGTTGGCCACGACGGTGTTTTCCGGGTAGTTGAAGGCCTTGATTGGATCCAGTGACGCCGGTTCGCCGAACGGCAGGTTCCAGGTGACGGTATCCAGTTCGCCCGCCGCCGGTTCGGTGGTGGTCTGCAGTTCCCCCAGGCCGCTGCCTGCCTCCGCATCCGGCGCGGCCGCTCCGCCGCCGCCGTTGCTGCACGCGGTCAGCAGCATCGCGAGGGCCACCGACGTGGCCAGCGTGACTTTCTTCATCCTGCAATCCCCTTTGCTTCACAGTGTGTGGTTCCGATGGGACGCTTGCTCTGCGTATTCCAGTAAGCTACGGGGATAAAACCTTTTATATAACGTTTTAGTTGTTCTGTTATGCAACCGTTATGACTTCAATCACGGAGGGCGGACGATGCGCCGGCGAGTCACCATCCACGATGTGGCCCAGGAAGCCGGCGTGTCCATCACCGCCGTCTCACACAGCCTGAACAACAAGGGCACGCTGTCGGCCGAAACCCGCGAGCGCGTGCGGCAGACGGCCGAAAGGCTGGGGTACCAGCCCGATCCGATGGCGCGGGGACTGCGCAACAGCCCGATCGGGGTCATTGGACTCATGCTCCGGCCGCTGGATTCGCTCGGAACGTATCGCCCGCACGGCGTGGACTACTTCACCAGGCTCTCCGGGGCCGTTGCCGTGGAGTGCCTGGAGCGCGGGCTGAGCGTCATGCTCGTCCGGGACCTGACGCGGTTGCCGCGCTCCCCGCTCGCCTTGTCGCTGGACGGCTACATCATTGACGATCCGCTCGAGGAGGATCCGGTCATCGACCTGTTAATGGGGCTGGCCGCTCCTTTCGTCACCATTGGACGCGATCCTGCACGGCCCGACTTTCTCGATTGGGTCGGTTCCCACGACTCGGAAGAGACGGAGGCAGTGCTGTCCAGGTTCCACCGATCCGGGGCACGCTCCATCTGCCTCATCACAGGCATGGACCGCAACGCCTGGAACCTCGACTCCACGGCGGCCTACCGCAGCTGGGCAGCGCGTCACGGGATGAAGCCACGCATCGCCATCCGGCCGGAGTCCGACGGCGTCGACGGCGGCAGGGCCGCCATGCAGGAACTGCTGGACGCCGGCGAGGCAATGCCGGACGCTGTCTACTGCCTGACCGGGCGGCACGCGCGCGGCGCCCTGGAGGAACTGGCGGCGCGGGGCATCGCCGTGCCCGGGCAGGTCCAGCTGATCGCCGGTTCGGATTCAGAACAGTCGCGCAACAGCAGCCCCGCGATCAGCGCCATCGATCTGGAACCGGAGCTCATCGCGGCGGCCGCGGTCAGCCATCTGTCCCGGAAAATGCTCGGGGAGTCCGGTATTCCGGCAAAGCTTTCCGCCAGGCTGATCCTGCGCGAGAGCACACTCGATTCCGGCAGCGACCGGACGTGACGGTGGCCCACCTTCCGCAGGATTCCAGCCGAAGGCGGGCCACCGCCGTCGTTGTCTATTCTGGCTGACGGAAGCTGAGATCGGCGGGTCCTTTGGCGAGCCCGTCGGCGGCGCTGGCAGACTGTTTAAATGACCCCCGAAGGCCGCGGCAAGGACGTCTTCCGGCTCCCCGGCTTCTTCGCGTGGTGGACCGCCGAGACCGTCTCCGAGTTCGGGGCGTATTTCACCACGGTGGCCCTGCAGGTACTGGTGGTCCTGACGCTCGGCGGGACGGCTGTGGAAGTGGGCCTGGTTAACGCCGCGCGCTGGCTGCCGTACGCCGTGCTGGGCCTGCTGGTCGGGGCGCTGATGGAACGGGGCCGACGTCGGCCGGTACTCATCGGCACGGACCTGGGCCGCGGGCTGCTGCTGGGCCTCATTCCGCTGCTCTGGTTGCTGGACCGTCTGGAGTTGCCGGTCCTGATCGCCTTCGTGGCCGGCTTCGGCGTACTGTCGCTGCTCAATGACTCTGCATCGCAATCGTTCCTGCCGCGGTTGGTTCCACAACATGCACTGCTCCCGGCCAACGCCCGGCTGGACCAGAGTGCATCCGTGGCCCAGGCATCGGGACCGGCCTTGGCCGGCGGACTGGTCGCTCTGCTGGGACCCCCACTGGCGGTTCTGGTGAACTCGATGACTTATCTCTACTCGGCACTTGTGGTGAGTCTGTTGAAGACTCCCGAACCGGCCCCACCCGCCACCACTGGCAGGCAGAGCCTGTGGGCCGACATCGCCGAAGGTCTGCGCTTCACCTACCGGCATCGGATGCTCGGGCCGCTGACTCTTTCAACACACGGCTGGTTCCTTGCCAACGGCGTGCTGGTGACCGTCTTCGTTCCCTATGCGCTGCTTGGCCTGGGCCTCGGCCCCTTCGAATTCGGTGCGGTGCTGGCCTGCGCCGGAGTAGGGGCCCTGATTGGTGCGTCATTCTCCAGCAGGTGGGGCCTGTCTTGGGGAGCCGGCCGCGTGGTGATCGCCTGCCGGGCTTCGATGGCTGTCTCCTGGACGATCATCGCGACGGCCTCATTCATGGACGAACCCGGCCAGGCCATCTCCATCGTCGCCGTCGGACAATTGCTGTGCGGCCTCGCCATGGGTGCCGAGAACGCCAACGAGATGGGCTACCGGCAAGCCGTCACACCGGACCGGCTCCAAGCGCGAATGAACACCACAACACGGTCCATGAACCGCGCGATGATCGTTATTGGGGCCCCGCTAGGTGGTTTAGCCGCCGATGCGTGGAGCTACGCGCCGATCATCTGGGTGGCGGCGGCCTGCTTTGTGGTGGTGGCGGCAGGACTGGCGGTGTCCGATTTCCGCCACGCCCGCCACGGCGATCTCCCCGACGATCTCCCGCAACCGGCCGGCTAGAACCAGGCTTCCGGCAACACCTCGGGCATGCAAAAGCGGTGGCCCACCGTCCGCAGGTTTGCTGCGGAAGGCGGGCCACCGCCGTCGTCGTCTGCCGTCAGTTCAGTGACGGCATTCCGGTGCTACCGGCGGCCGGGGGTGACCCCCCGGGTGCCGATGCAGTCCGGGCGCACCTGCCGGACTCAGTTAGCCGGCTCGGCCTCGATAAGCGGGTACACGCCGTTCTCGTCGTGGACTTCCCGGCCGGTGACCGGCGGGTTGAACACGCAGGCCATGCGCAGTTCGGTGGTGGCGCGGACGGTGTGCTTCTCGTGCCCGTCCAGCAGGTACATGGTCCCGTCGCGCAGGTCGTGGACTTCGCCGGTGACCTCGTTGGTCAGCGTGCCCTCGCCCTGGACGCAGTAGACGGCCTCGATGTGGTTGGCGTAGTGGAACGTGGAGGTGGTGCCCGCGTAGATCACCGTGTCGTGGAAGGAAAAGCCCACGCCCTCTCCCGCCAGCACCATGCGCCGGCTCCGCCAGGTCTCGGACTTAACGTCGCGGTCGGTGTCGTTCAGGTCGTTCAGGTTGGTAACAAGCATCGGTACTCCTCGGATAGGAAGTCAGGAAGTTTCGTTGGGGGTGCGCGGGGCTAGAGGGCTCCGACCAGTTCCGGCACCGCGGTAACGGCGCGGGTCGCGTCGATCAGGATGTCCAGGCCGCGGTCCAGTTCGGCGGCGCTGATGGTCAGGGCCGGCATCAGCTTCACCACTTCGCCCTCGGGGCCGGATGTTTCCACCAGCAGCCCGTTGTCGTAGGCCTCGGCGGCGATCTTGCCGGCGGTTTCGTTCTCCGGGAACTTCACCCCGGCGAGCAGGCCGCGGCCGCGCACGCTGGCGCCCTCCACCAGACCGGCGATCCGCTCCAGCCCCTCGTGCAGCTGCACGGCCCGGGCCTGGATCTGTTTCTGGAACTCGCCGGTCCGCCAGTAGGTCTCCAGCGCCGCCGTGGCCGTCACGAACGCCGGGTTGTGCCCGCGGAAGGTGCCGTTGTGCTCGCCGGCTCCCCAGACGTCCAGCTCCGGGCGGAACAGGGTCAGCGCCATCGGCAGGCCGTAGCCGGAGATGGACTTGGACAGGCAGACGATGTCCGGGGTAATGCCGGCTTCCTCGAAGCTGAAGAACGTTCCGGTGCGGCCGCAGCCGGCCTGTACATCGTCGACGATCAGCAGGATCTCGTGCTTCTTGCACAGGTCGGCCAGGCCGCGCAGCCAGCCGGCGCGGGCGGCGTTGAGGCCGCCTTCGCCCTGGACGGTCTCCACGATGATGCCCGCCGGCTTGTCCACGCCCGAGCCGCTGTCCTCCAGCACGCGCTCCAGCCACAGGAAGTCTGCGGTTTCGCCGGAGAAGTAGTCGTCGTAGGGGATTTTGGAGCTGTTGGTCAGCGGGATGCCCGCGCCCCGGCGCTTCATCGAGTTTCCGGTCACCGACAACGAACCGAGCGTCATGCCGTGGAACGCGTTGGTGAAGGAGAGGATGTGCTGGCGGCCCGTCACCTTGCGGGCCAGCTTCAGGGCGGCCTCAACGGTGTTGGTGCCGGTGGGGCCGGGGAACATCACCTTGTAGTCGAGGTTCCGCGGCTCGAGGATGACCTCCCGGAAGGTCTCCAGGAACGTGCGCTTGGCCGGGGTCTTCATGTCCAGCGAGTGCACGACGGCGCCGCTGGCCAGGTACTCCAGCAGCGGCTGCAGCAGCTTCGGGTTGTTGTGGCCGTAGTTGAGCGCCCCGGCGCCGGAGAAGAAATCCCGGTAGGTGGTCCCGTCCTCGGCGGTCATGGTGCTGCCCTCGGCGCGGGTGAACACGGCGGGCCAGCTGCGGCAGTAGCCGCGGACCTCGGACTCGAGGGTCTCGAAAATGTCAGTCATGGAATACGCTTCCTTCCTCAGTGCGGCAGCGGGCGGGCCCGGGTAGGGGACAGCGCCACAGCAGCCGCAGGTCGCTTCATGCGGATGTGCGTTGGTGGAGGTTGTGCTTGGCCGGCCGCGGGGCCGGCGGGATTTAATTGAGCGGCCCGATCCGGAACAGGTACTCGGTGTCGTGCCCGTCCGGGTACAGCTCTTCGGTGAAGAGCGGTTCGCGTTCCATTGGCGCCTCCCGGCGCGACGCAAAGCCGGCAAACAGCCGGACGGAGGCCTCGTTGTCCGCCGTGATGGTGGTTTCCACCCGCTCGGCCAGGACTTGCCAGGCCAGACGGTCCAGCATGTCCGCCGCCAGCCTGCGGCCGCGGAACCGCCGGTCCACGGCCACCTGCCACACCATCAAGGTGCCCGGTTCGTCGGGGCGCATGTAGCCGGTGATGAAACCGGCCGGCTCGCCGTCCACCGTGGCGATGATCGACGTCTCGGCGAAGTCGCGGGTCCACAGCAGGTAGGAGTAGGACGAGTTCAGGTCCAAGACCTGGGAATCCCTGGCCATGCGCCACAGGGACTGCCCGTCGTTCAGGGTTGGTTTACGGAAGCTTGCTTCGATCCTCGGTCTGGTCTGGGTTTCTGCTAGTTCTTCAACCATCCCTTCAAACGTAACGAGATCAGAGCCGTTATCAACTCGAAACCTGCCGACTTGACAGCGGTTCGGACGCTTTCGCCGCCCCTGCCGCCAAGGTCGCATACCGCCGAATCCCTTGTGCCAGTTGCCCTCCGGCGGCATGACGATGGCGGCGTCCGGGCGCGCTTTTATCGTTACCATTTCGTGACCTTTGCTGTGTGACGACCGGCCGAAAGTGTAGTCTCAGCCGTGCAAAGGAGCGCCCGAGTGGCCGTTACCCGCGCCTTGGCACGACCCGCGGCCGGGATTCTCCACGCCGGGAAGCCCCGGCCGTTACGCGGCGCCTCGGCACGACCCGCGGCCGGGCTTCTACGGCCGGGAAGCCCCCCCCCGGAGGCCGTTACGCGCTCGGCACCGCCCGTGGCCGCGCTTCTCCACGCCGCCCCCGAGGCCGTTACCCGGCGCACTGGAGCCCGCCCGATCGCGTGAGTCGAGCAGGGTGCAGGCATTGAGGGCGGCGGGGTAAAGCGCCGTCGTGCCGTTGTCCATGTTTTGGAGCGCCCGTAGATATCAGCGCAGGTCACGCGCTGAAGGATAGCCAAGACGTGGACAGTTCGGCCTGAACGTGGACAAGTTTGCGTGACGTGGGCGGCTGACTCGGCCTGCAAGCGGGGGCGTCCCATGAAAAAAGCGGCTCCGACCGGCAAACCGGTCGAAGCCGCTTTCGCGGTGGGCCCTGCGGGGATCGAACCCGCGACCCGCGGATTAAAAGTCCGATGCTCTACCAACTGAGCTAAAGGCCCGCCAGCCGGTCCGCTTTGCTCTAGGTAGAAACCCAGGCGAGGTCGGATTTGGCCAGTTCCCAGTTTATCCCACCCATCGCCGCCCGCCCGAATCCGCCGGGCGCGCGCCTTGCCGGGCTGCCCCGGAACGTCCCGTCGCCGGGGGCCACGCCTCTCTGTACCGGCGTCAGGGGCGGGAGTAAGGTCGAGGCATGAGCCCGAACAACGGAAACGATGTCCCCCGGCCGCATAAGCCGAAGCCTTTCGCCCCGGTGGATTTTGAGGACTTCGCCGGGGGTGCCGACCCGGCACGCGTGTCCGAGGCAGCCCACCTCGCGGCTCAGGCCCTGGTGCACCGCGGGCGCGGCTCGGACGATCCCGAGGTAACCGCGAGGCTGGTCAAGTTGGCAGACCAACAGGGGCTCGAGGCCATTGCTGAAATGTGGGCTGAAAGCCCTGCCCGTTCCCTGCCGGGCGCGCTCTGGCGGCTGTACGCCCTGCGCGCCGCGGCCCAGTCGCATCCCGACAAGCTGGCAGCCTATTTCAAGGCCGGGACGGCATCGGCAGAAGTGTCCAAGGTCATCGCCGGAGTAGCTGAACCGCCCGGCGCCGACGAAGTCCGGGCCATGGCCGACACGATTCTCTCCGGGGCCTTCGACGGTGATTTCGATGTGGCCCTTGACCGGTCGGCGGCCTTTTGCCGGATCGTCGCGCTCGGCCAGACCCACCACGCCGACTCTGCCGAGTCCGCCAACGAGAACCATGCCACCAAGCTGACGCTCAATTCACACCGGCTCGTGAAGACCGCCGAGGATCTGGAAGCGGCCGCCGTCGCCTGGCGGCGCGGCGAGCTCGACTAGCGGCCCGACGGGCCAAGGGCCCGAAACGCCGTCGCCTGGCGGCGCGGCGCGCACGACCAGCCGGCCGTCGTC
>NZ_JBNHGE010000028.1:0-42480 GCF_059090935.1 Arthrobacter sp. Y3223166
GGCCGCGCCCCGGTTTCAACCCCACCAGCCCGGTGGCGGCCGCCGGAATCCGGACCGAGCCGCCGCCGTCCGAACCCGGGGCGAAGGGCAGCAGGCCGGCGGCCACGGCGGCCGCGCTACCGCCGGAGGAACCGCCCGGGCTCAGCGCCGGGTCCAGCGGGTTGCGGGCCGGCGGCGCCACACGGTTCTCGCTGTAGGAGGTCAGCCCGAATTCGGGGACTTGGGTCTTGCCGAGGCTGATGCTGCCGGCGGATTCGAGGACGTTCACCAAGGGGTGGTTGGCCAGGGCGGGCCGATGCTCCAGGGCCGCGCTGCCGTGGGTGGTCGGGACGCCGGCCACATCCGTGAGGTCCTTGTAGGCCACCGGCAGGCCGTGCAGCCGGCCCAGGGTCCCGCCGCGTGCCTGGTGGTCGTCCGCGGAGCGTGCCTGCTTGAGCGCCTGGTCGGCGGTGACGGTGATGAAGGCGCCGAGCCTGGGATTCAGGGCATCGATGCGCTGGAGGTAATGCTCCGTCAGTTCGAGGGCGGACAGTTCGCCGCGGGCCACGGCGTCGCGCTGGGCGACGGCCGTCAAGTCATGCAAAGCAGTCATCGCCCGTAAGCGTAGCCCCGCCCGGCGGTGCGGGCTAATCCGCGCGTCCCACCGGCGCGCCGGGTCAGCCGAGGAACCTGGTGTCGATCGGTTCCTCCACCGCGATGGCGTCGGGCCCGTCCCCGGCCTGGGCTGTCACGCGGTAGGCGAGTTTCCCGTCGGTCTCGCTGACCGCCTCGGCCAGTTCGGTGCCGCGGTAGACCAGTCCGACCCCGTCGTCGGTGCAGTGCGTTTCGCCCAGGATGCCGTCCGCCACGAGCCGGTGCACCAACGGCCGGCGCTGCGGTTCCGAGTCGTAGTGGACGCCGTTGTCGTAGGGCAGCAACGCCAGCCCGTTCGTGACCGGCCGCAGCTCGGGGCCGAAGGAGTCGGTAGTGCCGCCGCGGAACCAGCAGATGGAACCGGCGGAGACCCCTGCCAGCACCACGCCGGCCTGCCAGACCCGCCTGAAAATGGCGTCCAGGCCGTGGACCCGCCACACCGCCAGCAGGTTCGCCACCGAACCGCCGCCCACCCACACCACATCCTGGCCCAGCAGGTGTTCCTCGATGTCCGCCACATTGGGCATGGTGAACAGGTTCAGATGGCTCAGGCCGTAACCGGCAACCCTGGCCGCCTCGTCCAGCTCGGCCTGGAGCCAGCGCTGGTCGCCGCCGGCGGTGCCCACGTGGACCAGCCGCGGTGCCCGCCCCGTGGGCCCCGCCAGTTCGACGGCGTGGTGCACCAGGTGGTGGAACGCGATCCGGCTGCGAACGCCGGCCGTGATTCCGCCGGACGTAGCAAGGATGGTCGGCTGGTCTGCGGCCATCGGTACCCCTGTCTCATTACGGTGCGGCGGACGATCCCACTATAGGCTTGGAAAGGGGGCAAATCGCGGGTGCGCCCGGAGCAGGAATTCACCAGCGGCGGCACGGCCCGCCGCGGATCACGGAGGTTGCCATGAGCGATATCGAGAATGTGGATGTCAACAGCATCGGCGGCGACGCCACCATTCTGGACGTGCGCGAAGACTATGAATGGGAAGCCGGACACATTGCGGGCGCCGTGCACATCCCGCTCAACGAGCTGCCGCTGCGCCTGGAGGAACTGGACCCCGATGTGGACCTGCATGTGGTGTGCCGCAGCGGCGGTCGGTCCTTCCGGGCCACCGAATGGCTGAACGGGAACGGATACTCGGCGGTGAACGTCGACGGCGGGATGGGTGCCTGGCTGGATGCCGGCAAACCGATCGTCTCGGAGAACGGGCAGGAGCCCCGGGTCCAGTAATGGCAGGCGTCTACACCTTCCTGGGGCCGGAGGGAACCTTCACCGAGGCCGCCCTCCTCCAGGTTCCCGGGGCGGCTGCCGCGCGCCGGATTCCGGCCGCGAGTGTCGACGCCGCCGTGGACGCCGTTCGCGCGGGCGAAGCCGGCGCGGCCATGGTCCCGATCGAAAACTCGGTCGAGGGCGGCGTCAGCGCCACGCTGGATGCCATCGCGGGAGGCGAGCCGCTGCGCATCATCGGCGAGGAACTCGTGCCCATCCGCTTTGTGCTGGCGGTCCGGCCCGGAACCGAGCCGGGAGACGTCGCGGTGGTGTCCACCCATCCGCATGCCTGGGCGCAATGCCGTGCCTGGGCCGCCGCGAACATTCCCCAAGCGGAATATCTGCCGGCGTCCTCGACGGCGGCGTCCGCGGTGGGACTGCTGGAGCCCGGGGCCGGCTACGAGGCGGCGATCTGCTCGCCGCTGGTGGCCCGGCAGCGCGGGCTGCGCGTGCTCGCCGAGGATATCGGCGATATTCCGGACGCCGTCACCCGGTTCATTCTGGTGAGCCGCCCCGGTGTCCTGCCCGCTCCGACCGGCGCCGACAAGACCACCCTGGTGGTCCCGCTGCCGCAGGACCGTCCGGGGGCGCTGGGGGCAATCCTGGAACAATTTTCCAGCCGGGGCGTGAACCTGAGCCGGATCGAGTCCCGCCCCACCGGCCAGTTTTTGGGAGATTATTTCTTCAGCCTCGATGCCGAAGGCCACCTCGCCGAGGAGCGGGTGGCCGACGCCGTCCGCGGGTTGCACCGGATCAGCCCCGGCATCCGGTTCTTGGGCTCCTACCCGCGCGCCGACCGCCGCGGACTGAGTGTTCCGCGCCGCAACCAGGACGAGGCATTCCGGGAGGCCGACCGCTGGGTGCAGGACCTGCTGTCGGCCCGCTGACCGGCCCTGCCGGACTGTCGACCCGCGGTTATGGTCAGTATGCTGAGGAAAACCGCACCTGCGAACCAAGGATCGGAGCACAATGACGCAGCAGAACGACAGGGACCAGTACCAGGACGGGGAGCCGACGCCGGTGGAGGCGCTCAACCAGACTCCGAGTGAAAACCGCGCGGGCGACCTGGGGGACCAGGGCAACGACCTGCGCTTCGCCGAGGAGCAGCAGTTGATCGACCAGCAGGCGGCCGGCGAATTCCCGGTTCCCCGGGACGAAGACCTGCAGCAGCCGGATGCGGATGTCCCGGCGCTCGAAGCAGACGAACAACCCATCGACGTTCCGGGCGAGGAACTGCACAACACCGACCGGGCCGATGCCAGCGACGATCCGCTCAACACCGGGGGCGACGACACGTAAACACCTCCGTTCCGGGCGGCCGCCGGCCCAGGTGGCCTCCCGGCCGCTGCAGACCCAAGCCCGCCGGCCCAGGTGGCCGCCCGGGCGCGGCAGGCCCTAGTTGGCCGCCCGGTGGCTGCCGGCGGAGGGGAGCGACTCGGTGCGCACCGCCAGCGACCGCGGCCTGACCTGCACGGTCAGCGACGTGACCGGCCCGGAGGGATCGCCGTCGAGCTGGCTTCCCATCGGCTCGTGCGCCGTGATGCGGACCTTCCGCCCGCGGTGGTACTCGATCACGGGAATCGGCGCGCTGTGCCGCACCAGCGTCTTGGCGGCAATCCACAACCAGCCGATCGCGCTGCGCGGACTGAGCACCACGATGTCCAGTTCGCCGTCGTCGATTTCCGCGGTGGGGATGAAATCGATCCCCGCCGGCAACTTCCCGCAGTTGGCCAGCAGGATGCTGCGGACGCGGCGGGGCCGGGCGGGCCCGTCGTCGATGCTGACCATGACACGCTCCCGCTGGCCGGCAAGGTGGCGGACGCCGGCTTCGGAATAGGCCATCCAGCCGAACCGGCGCTTCAGGTCGTCGCGGGTGTCGGCCAAGACATCCGCATCCACGCCGATGCCGGCGATCACCAGGAAGCTGTCCTGCGACCGTTCGCCGGTCGCCTCGTTCTCCAAGATGATGTCGGCGGTGTCGATCTTGCGGATGATCCCGTGCAGCGCCACATGGATGTTGGTCCGCAGGGCCGCCGGATCCAGACCCAGATTGCGGGCCAGCAGGTTGCCGGTGCCCAGCGGCAGCACCCCCATCGGCACCTGGGTGCCGGACAATTCCGAGGCCACCACCCGGATCGTGCCGTCTCCGCCGCCGGCGATCACCACGTCCGCACGCTCGGCGATGGCCCGCCTGGCCTGTCCGTGGCCCGGGTCCTCGGGCGTGGTTTCCAACACCAGGGGCGGGCTCCAACCGGCCGCCGCGCAGGCTGCCTCCACCTCGCGGCGGGCCTCGTCGGCCGAGTTCTTGGCCGGGTTCAGGATGAAGACCACGCGCTGGTCGGGCAGGCCCGGGGAAGGCGCAAGGGCGGCCGGCACCGCTGTCCGGCGGCGCCCCAGCATGCCGCGAAGGCCCGGCCATCCCACCGCCAAGGCGGCCACCGCTAGCAGGATGATGAGGGCGGGCATCCATTCGGCAGTCATGTTGGTCATAGACTATCCAGCCCCGCCGCTTTGGCCCATTGAGGCCCGCTACCGGCTGCGGCGGGCGCGGAGCGAGGCCGGAAGGCCTTTTTCGGTACCCTTAGCAGGTGATCGATGTAAACGAACTCCGCGCCAATCCAGAGATTTTCCGTGCCTCCCAGCGCGCCCGGGGCGCCGACGAGTCGGTGGTCGATGCCGTGATCGCCGCCGATACGGCCCGCCGGGAAGCGATCAACCGTTACGAGGGACTGCGCGCCGAACAGAATCTCTTCGGCAAAAAGGTGGCCCAGGCCACGGGCGGGGAGAAGGCAGAGCTCCTGGCCCAGGTCAAGGAGTTGGCAGCATCGGTCAAGGAAGCCCAGGCCGCGTCGGATGCCGCCCGGAACCAGCAGGAATCGCTGCTGCGCAGCATCCCCAACCGGATCGAAGACGGCGTTCCCGCCGGCGGCGAGGACGACTTCACGGTGCTCAAGACGGTCGGCGAGCCCCGGGACTTCGCCCGGGACGGGTTCGAGCCGAAGGACCACCTGGCCATCGGCGAGCTGATCGGTGCCATCGACATGGAACGCGGGGCCAAGGTTTCGGGCTCCCGCTTCTACTTCCTCAAGGGCGTGGGCGCCCGGCTGGAGATTGCCCTGATGAACATGGCGCTGGACCAGGCCGTGTCCAACGGCTTCATCCCCATGATCACCCCCACCCTGGTCCGCCCCGAAACCATGCAGGGGACCGGCTTCGATGTGGAGCACGACGACGAGATCTACCGGCTGGAACGGGACAACCTGTACCTCACGGGCACCTCGGAGGTGGCGCTCGCGGGCTACCACGCGGACGAGATCCTGGACCTGTCCGCCGGGCCGACGCGCTACGCCGGCTGGAGCTCCTGCTACCGCCGTGAGGCCGGGGCCGCCGGCAAGGACACCCGGGGCATCATCCGCGTGCACCAGTTCAACAAACTGGAAATGTTCATCTACTGCCAGATCGAGGAGGCCGCCGACGAGCACGCCCGCCTGCTCGCCTGGGAAGAAGAAATGCTGGCCAAGGTGGAACTGCCCTACCGGGTGATCGACACCGCTGCGGGAGACCTGGGCATGAGCGCGGCCCGCAAGTTCGACTGCGAAGCCTGGGTGCCCACCCAGGAGGCCTACCGGGAGCTGACGTCCACCTCCAACTGCACGACCTTCCAGGCCCGCCGGTTGAACATCCGTGAACGCCAGGCTTCGGCGGACGGCGAAAAGAAGGGCACGAGGGCGGTGGCCACCCTGAACGGGACCCTTGCCACCACGCGCTGGATCGTCGCCATCCTCGAGCACCACCAGAACGCCGACGGCTCCGTGAATGTGCCTGCCGCGCTGCGGCCCTACCTGGGCGGCATGGACGTCCTTCCGGTGCTCTCCTAGCGCGCCGTTCCGCCCCGCCGGCGGCACTGCGGTGCCGTCGCGGCGGGGCCGCGTTCACCGGCACTTCATTCGCCCGTAGAAAATTTCCTACCCGCGTGTCTGCCCCCCATGTTTGACTAGGGACATGACAACTACAGCTGACAAGGCTAACGCTGGCATCGACGACCAGCGGATTGCTACGAAAGATATGACAAACAATAAAAACGAAGCCCGGCGCCACAACTTCGTGGAGAACGGGTCCCGCAAACTCGTGGCGCTGGATGTGGACGGCACCCTGGTCAACCACGACGGCCACATGAGCGATGCCGTGCGCGAAGCAGCGCGCGCCGTCGTCGACGCCGGCCACGAGGTGGTCGTCTCCACCGGACGGTCCCTGAATGCAACGCTGCCGATCATCCAACTGATCGGCGTCACCAAGGGGTACGCCGTCTGCTCCAACGGCGGTGTCACCCTTCGGATCGACACGTCGCTGGAGGACGGCTACGAGGTGATCGACCGGGTGACGTTCAACCCCGGACCGGCCCTGCGGGTGATGCGGTCCAAGCTGCCCACCGCCAAGTTTGCGCTCGAGGACGAAGAGGGCAATTTCCTGGCCACGGAGCGCTTCCAGGACGCCAGCTTCGGCATCGAGGCCAAGGGCGTCGACTTCGAGGCGCTGCTGGAGTCCACGGCCGTGCGCGTGGTGGTCTCCAGCGCCGAAAACACTCCCGAGGAGTTCAAGGAAGCCATCGACACGGCGGGGCTCAAGGGCGTGACGTACTCGGTGGGCTGGACCGCGTGGCTGGACATCGCGGCCAACGGCGTGACCAAGGCCAGCGCGCTGGAATCCCTGCGCCGGAAGCTGGACGTCGAGCCGTCGCATACCGTCGCCATGGGCGATGGCCGCAACGACATCGAAATGCTGGACTGGGCCGCCCGGGGCGTCGCGATGGGACAGGCGCCCGAGGAGGTCCTGGCCGTCGCCCACGAGGTCACGGGAACCGTCGAGGAAGACGGGGCAGCAGTCGTGCTGCGCAGCCTGCTGGACTGAGGCGTGCCCGGCTGATCCACCCGGAGGAGGTGCCCGGGTGAATCCCGGGCACACCTGTTGCCGCCGGCTGCCTCGATAGTGGGGGCTGCGGTTCTCAGGCTCCGCTGATCCCGAAGAGGCCGATGACCAGTGCCATGACCAGGAACGTCACGAGTTCGTGCACGATGTTCAGGACGGTCAGTCCGACCGGCCGGCCCTCGAAGGCATCGTGCGTGGCGAAGCGGGCGGCGGTGAAGCCGGCCCAGAGGATGATGGCGGTCAGCACCGTGTTCCACAGGAAGTTGCCGCCGTAGAAATCCTGCGCGATGGCCGCCGAACCCGCCAGCACCCACGCGCTGATCAGGCTGACGATCACCGTGATGATGATCGGGCGTACGGCGCTTTTGCCGTCGCCGGGGCTGACGTTGGCGACCCTCATCCAGTAGTTGCCGAAGACCTTCGGCGTGTACCAGACAGATCCGACGATCAGGGTCGAAAGGGTGGCCACGATGACCGCCCAAATGTTGATCTCCGGAACCATATTGAACACTCCTTGTGTCGTTGACCCGCGGGCGGAGGCGGGCGCCGTCTCCCTCGGAGTCTAGACGCCGCCCGCCGGTATTGCCGTAGCTTCCGGGGCCGTCAGCGCGGCGGGGCGACGGCGGCCGGGGAGGCGGGCCCGTGGACAAGGTCCAGCAGCCGGGCGGCGGCCGGACGGCAGGCCCACTCCTCCACCCAGTGCGAGCGGACCACCGCCTTGCTCACGGCCTGGCTGGTGATGCCCAGTTCTTCGGCAACGTACTTTTGCTGGCCGCGCGCTCCCGGCGTCATCAGGTCCAGCACCTTCCACTCCGCGTCGGTGCGGGTGGCGACGATTTGGCCGATGAGCCGCAGCACGGCTTCTGCTTCGGCGGCGACCTCAGCATCGGGCCCGGACACGGCCAGCGGAACGCGGTCACCGGTTTTCCGGGCCCGGTTCACCGCGCGCCGTGCGTAGACCAGGCCGTACCCTTCGGCGTCCTTGATGTCCTCCGGAAGCCGCGGCCGCAGTTCGCCCACGCCGATTCCCACATGCCAGCGCCTGGCGCGCAGCGCGATCAGGGCGGCGTCGATGGCCGTGGACGGCTTCTCGACCGCGCCGATCGCTTCGTCGCCGACAGACCGCTGAAAGGGGATCGCCGCGGTCAGGTGGCGCAGCGCCTTGATCAGGGCGGGCACCTGGTCGCCCGCCTCGCGGGAATCGCGCTGGTTGATCGTGAGCACGTACATGGCACCAGTATTGCGCCCGTCCGGGCAGGAACAACCGATTCCGGTTGGCTGGTGTGTCCTGCCGCCGGTCGCCCCCGGGGAAGGCAAAAGCGGCCCGGACCTGAAGGGTCCGGACCGCCGTCGCTGTTCCTGCCGGTTTCGAGCGGCAAGGCTCGGTTCAGGCCGGGCGTGGCTGCCCGGCCGTTCGTCGCCGGTTGGCCTTAGCCCTGGGCGGCGAAGCGCCGGATGGAGGCTTCCAGTTCGGCCTCGGCGGCGGCGCGGTCGGCCCAGCCCTCGGCCTTGACCCACTTGCCCGGCTCCAGGTCCTTGTAGCGGGTGAAGAAGTGCTCGATTTCCTTGACGAGGAACTCCGGCACGTCGGACAGCTCCTGGATGTGGTCGAAGCGCTTGTCGGCCGGAACGCACAGCACCTTGGCGTCGCCGCCGCCGTCGTCGGTCATGTTGAAGACGGCGATGGGGCGGGATTCGACCACGACACCGGGCAGCAGGTCGTAGTCCTGCAGCATGACCATCGCGTCCAGCGGATCGCCGTCCTCGCCCAGCGTGTCCTCGAAGAAGCCGTAGTGGGTGGGGTACTGCATGGACGTGAACAGCACCCGGTCCAGGCGGAGGCGGTGGGTCTCATGGTCGATTTCGTACTTGACGCGCGAACCCTTGGGGATCTCGATGGTGACGTCATGCTGCATGGCTTCGCTCCTTGGAGACGTTCGGAAAATTGGCTTCGGCGCCGCCGATGCACGGCCGTGGCCCGGCGCCGGACTACGCTTAACGATATAGGTCTTGCCCTTCCGTACCGGCATCGGGGTTGGCGCGGGGCGTTCCCAACACTTCAAGATCCTCAGGAGGGGCAGCATGGGGCGTGGCTTCCGCGTGCTCACCTCCGGGCTGCTGGCAGTCGTCTTCGCCGTGCTGGCCGTGCCCGCCGCCCTAAACCTCGGCCAGGCCATCGATTGGCCGGAGCCAGAGCCGGTTATCAGCACCCCTGCGGCGCAATTGCCGCCCACCGAGCTGGCGGAGCCGCAGCCGCTCAAGCCGGCCGGCGAGGCGCCGGTGCCGGATCCGGCCGTGCTGGATGCGGCCCTGGACCGGGCCTTGGCGTTCGACGGCGCCGGCGGCTTCACGGGGATCGTCACCGACGCGGCCAGCGGCGACGTGCTGTACGACGAGGCAGCCGGCGAGCCGCTGGTGCCGGCATCCAACCTGAAGCTGCTGACCGCCGTCGCCGCCCTGGACACCATCGGTGCCGGCCACCGGTTCACTACCTCGGTCAAGCGCGGCGGCAAGCCGGGCGTGGTCTACCTGGTCGGCGGCGGGGATGCCTTGCTGGGTGCCGGGGAATCCAAGCCCGGCGCGGTCTGGGGCGAAGCCGGGCTGGCAACGCTGGCAGCAGAAGCGGCCGGGCAGCTGGCCGCCGACGGGTACACCGGTGAACTCTCGGTGGCGGTGGACGATTCCCTCTACTCCGGGGCCGTCATCAGCGCCGCTTGGGACCCGGGCGACGTGAAGAACGGCGAAATTTCCGCCGTGTACCCGCTCGCCCTGTACGCCGGGCGGGAACAGGCCGACGGCGGCGGCGACCTGGTGGCCGACGCCGCCGCGCTGGCCGGGGCGGCGTTCCGCGACGCGCTGGCCGAAGCCGTGGCCGGGCAGGGACTCACGGTGAAGGCCGCGGTGGCACGGGAAGCGGCACCGGCTGACGCGGACGTGTTGGCCGAGGCGGATTCCGCGCGGGTGGCCGATCAGGTGGCCTACATGATGCAGCATTCGGACAACTATGTGGCGGAGGTCCTCGCGCGCAACACGGCCGTGGCGGCGGGCAAGCCCGGCTCCTTCGCGGGCGGCACCGAAGCCATCCGCGAGGCGGCGGGCCTGGCGGGCATTCCCGTGGAGGGCATGGTGCTGGCCGATGCCAGCGGCCTGTCGATGGAGAACCGGGTCAGTCCTGCCCAGCTGGCCGCGGCGGTCAGGCTGATGGCCTCCTCCGAGGACGCGGACCTGCGGGCCGGGATCGGCTCCCTGCCGGTCGCCGGCCTGACCGGCACCCTGTCCGGGCGCTACCTGGAAAACAACCCCGCCGGCGCCGGGCTGGTCCGGGCCAAGACCGGCACCTTGAACACCGTGACGTCGCTCAGCGGCTATGTGGCCAGCGCCGACGGACGCCTGCTGGTGTTCGCCTTCGTGGCCAACGGCCTGAAAGGCTCGACCGACGCCGCGCGCGTGGCCGCCGACCGGGCGGCGACCGTGCTGGCCGGCTGCGGCTGCCGCTGAGCCAGGCCCGGAAGCCGCGGCCGCCGGCTACTCTTCCGCCGACCTTGGCTGCTGAGCCCCGGCCGCCGGCTACTCTTCCGCCGACCTTGGCTGCTGAGCCCCGGCCGCCGAGCCGCTTCAATCGATGCCCGCCGGTAGTGACCGGCTCGCCGCTGATGTGATCTGATGGGACGCATGGACAGTAGCGCACCGACCCCCAGTGAATCCGGCGCCACCCCAGGCCCCGCCCCGCGGTTGGTCAACTGGGAACTGGCCGCGTCCACGGCAGCCACGCTGACCCCCGCCGGCCCCCGGATGAAGGCCGCGGAAATGCGCGCCGCCGTGGCCGAGATGCGCCGGCTGGCGGAAGAGTCGGTGGACCACGTGCACCGCATCACCGGGTTGGAGGCCGCCCGCGACCTGCGCGACTCCGATGTGCTGATCGTGGACCGCGCCGCTTGGTCCAGGGCAAACGCCCGCAGTTTCGAGGTCATGCTGGCCCCGGCTATCGCCGCGCTCGCCGAAAAGCGCCCGGATCAGCTCAAGAACGCCACCACGGCCGTGGGCAGCGTGCTCACCGGCACCCAGATGGGCGCCATCCTCTCCTTCCTCTCCAGCAAGGTGCTGGGCCAGTACGACCCCTTCTGCTCCCTGTTGCCCGGGGGCCCGGCCGCCGGGCGGCTGATGCTGGTGGCGCCGAACATCGTGACCGTGGAGCGGGAACTGAATGTGGTGCCCGCCGACTTCCGCCTCTGGGTGTGCCTGCACGAGCAGACCCACCGGGTGCAGTTTGCCGCGGCCCCCTGGCTGCGCGACCACATGATGGAGCAGATCGGCGGGCTGTCGTCCTCGCTGGTGGAAAAGGCGGACACCCTCGGCGAGCGGCTGCAGCAGACGGTCAAGGCGGCCGTCGCCGCGGCCAGGGACAGCGGAAAGGACGACGGCGGAGGGCCGGGTTCCGCGCTGAAGGGTTCCCTCCTCGATCTGATCCAGGGGCCGGAGGAGAAGGCCGTCTTCTCACACCTGACCGCCGTGATGAGCCTGCTGGAGGGCCACGCCAACGTGGTGATGGACGCGGTCGATTCCTCGCTGGTCCCGACGGTCAAGACCATCCGCCAACGTTTCAACGCGCGCGGCAAGAGCCGCGGCGCGCTGGAAAACTGGATCCGCAAACTCATGGGCCTCGATGCCAAGGCCCGGCAGTACTCCGACGGCGCCAAGTTCGTCCGTGCGGTGACCCGGCAGATCGGCATGGAGGGTTTTAACCAGGTGTGGGAGCGTCCCGAAAACCTGCCCACGGAAGAGGAGATCCACCACCCCGACCTGTGGGTCAGCCGGATGGACCTCAGCCGCGCATGAGCGGTGTTGCAGCGGACCGGCGCAAGCCCCGGTTGCATCCGCGGGTGGCAGACGCCCGGCACCAGCTGCGCCAGGCGCTGGAACAGTTCGGTCCGCCGGCAGCGACCGCCGGGGGCGCCGAACCGCAGCTGTTGCTGGTGGCCTGCAGCGGGGGACCGGATTCGCTGGCCCTGGCCGTCGCGGCGGAATTCTTCAACCGGCCGGCCCGCAACGGTGTCCGTCCCTATCGGGTGGGGGCCGTCGTCGTCGACCATGGCCTGCAACAGGGCAGCGCGGCGGTGGCCGAGGGTGCCCGGCTGCAGCTCGAAACGCTGGGGCTGGCCCCGGTCCAGGTCCGCCGGGTGGCCGTGGAATCGGCCGGCATGGGGCCGGAGGCGGCCGCCAGGACGGCACGCTACGCGGCGCTGGATGCCGCCGCGGCGGAACTCGGGGCCGCGGCGGTGCTGCTGGGGCACACCCTGGACGACCAGGCCGAGCAGGTACTGCTGGGCCTGGGCCGCGGCTCGGGCACGCGGTCGTTGGCCGGCATGCCGGTGAAGCGGGGCCGGTATCTGCGCCCGTTCCTGTCGCTGCGCCGGCAAGACACCGAGGAGGTGTGCGCGGTTGCCGGGCTGCAGCCCTGGCACGACCCGGCCAACAGTGATCCGCAGTACATGCGCTCCCGCATCCGGATGCGGGTGATGCCGTTCTTGGAAGACGAGATGGGTCCCGGCGTCGCCCAGGCGCTGTGGCGGTCGGCACAGATTCTGGCCGCCGACGCCGACTACCTGCAGGCACAGGCGGCCGAGGAATACCGCCGGCTGCGGGTGGTCACACCGGACGGGCTGGAGCTGCCACGGGAAGGCATGGAACAACTCCCGGCCGCCATGAAGCACCGCGTGCTCGCCCTGGCCGCCGCCGAACTGGGCGGCGAAAACCCCAGCTACGAACGGCTGCAGGCGGCCGAATCGCTGCTGCGCCGCCAAGGCTCGGCCGGCCCGGTGCAGCTGGCCGGATTCGTCAGTGTCTACCGCCGGACTGCTGCCAACGCGGTTCACCAAGATGGCACCGGCTATGGCAATCTTGTGTTGAGAACAACTGGCCGCAGCCCCGGCCAGACAGACCGCTAGACCCGGGAGCATGTGGTGGATTCCAACGACGTCCAGGCAGACCTCAAGCACGTCCTCTACACCAAGGAGCAGATCCAGCAGCGCGTCGCCGAGCTGGCTGCCGAAATCGACAGGGACTATGAAGGGCGCGACCTGTTGATCGTCGGCGTCCTCAAGGGCGCGGTGATGGTCATGGCGGACCTGGCCCGGGCACTGCACAGCCACGTCAAGATGGACTGGATGGCCGTATCCTCCTACGGCTCCGGCACCCAGTCCTCCGGCGTCGTGCGGATCCTGAAGGACCTCGAGACGGACTTGATGGGCAAGCATGTGCTCATCGTTGAGGACATCATCGACTCCGGCCTCACCCTGTCCTGGCTGAAGACCAACCTGATTTCGCGCGGCCCGGCCAGCGTGGAAATCTGCACCCTGCTGCGCAAGCCCGATGCCGCCAAGGTGGAAATCGACGTCAAGTACGTCGGCTACGAGATCCCGAACGAATTCGTGGTGGGCTACGGGCTGGACTACGCCGAGCGCTACCGCAACCTGGACTTCATCGGCACCCTGGCACCGCACATCTACGAATAACCGCCGCACCGTCCGCCGCAGGCTAGGCTACGCCCAGAGGGAACTAATGCCCTCCCTTGAGCGTGAAGGAAGACGGACAGTGTATAGCTGTAGTAGCCGAAGGGCTGCCATCACGCGCGGACAAGCAGGAGGGACGGGCGCAAGCCCCCAAGTCGCATGAAATTGAAGAACCTTTTCAAGGGACCGATCATCTGGATTGTCCTGGTCCTGGTCATCCTCCTGATCGCCGTGCCCAATTTGGCCGGTCCGCAGTCTTCACGCGTCGACACCAGTGTGGGACTTGAACTGCTGCAGGACAACAAGGCGGAACAGGCCCGGATGAACGACGGCGCCCAGAGCGTCGACCTGACGTTGCGCGAAGACCTGGTCATCGACGACGCCAACAAGGGCAAGTCGATCACCTTCTTCTACAGTCGCGACCGCGGTCCGGACATCGTGGACGCGATCAACGCCTCCGACGTGGACACCTTCACCGACCAGCCGGTGGAAAACAACTGGTTCATGAGCTTCATCAGCCTGATCCTGCCCATCCTGATCATCGGCCTGATCTTCTGGTTCCTGCTCTCGCGCATGCAGGGCGGCGGTTCCAAGGTCATGCAGTTCGGCAAGTCCAAGGCGAAGATGATCACCAAGGACATGCCGCAGGTGACCTTCGCCGACGTCGCGGGCGTGGACGAGGCCGTGGAGGAACTGCACGAAATCAAGGAGTTCCTCTCCGAACCGGCCAAATTCCAGGCCGTCGGGGCGAAGATCCCCAAGGGCGTGCTGCTCTACGGCCCGCCCGGTACCGGCAAGACCCTGTTGGCCCGCGCCGTGGCCGGCGAAGCCGGCGTCCCCTTCTTCTCGATCTCCGGCTCCGACTTCGTCGAAATGTTCGTCGGCGTCGGCGCCTCCCGCGTCCGGGACCTGTTCGAACAGGCCAAGACCAATTCGCCGGCCATCATCTTCGTGGACGAAATCGACGCGGTCGGCCGGCACCGCGGTGCCGGCGTGGGCGGCGGCAACGACGAGCGCGAACAGACGCTGAACCAACTGCTGGTCGAGATGGACGGCTTCGACGTCAAGACCAACGTCATCCTGATCGCCGCCACCAACCGTCCCGACGTGCTGGACCCGGCGTTGCTGCGCCCGGGCCGGTTCGACCGGCAGATCGCCGTCGAGGCCCCCGACCTGGAAGGCCGCCACCAGATTCTGCAGGTGCACGCCGCCGGCAAGCCCATGGCCCCGGGCGTGGACCTGCGTTCCCTGGCCAAGCGTGCGCCCGGATTCACCGGTGCCGACCTGGCCAACGTGCTCAACGAAGCCGCCCTGCTGACCGCCCGGTCCAACGCCCAGCTGATCGACGACCGGGCGCTGGACGAAGCCATCGACCGCGTGATGGCCGGGCCGCAAAAGCGCTCCCGCGTCATGAAGGAACACGAGCGCAAGATCACCGCCTACCACGAAGGCGGACACGCCCTGGTCGCGGCCGCGCTGCGTTACTCCGCGCCGGTCACCAAGGTCACAATCCTGCCCCGCGGCCGCGCCCTGGGCTACACCATGGTGGTGCCGGAGGACGACAAGTACTCCGTGACCCGCAACGAACTGCTGGACCAGCTCGCCTACGCCATGGGCGGCCGGGTGGCCGAAGAGATCGTCTTCCACGATCCGTCCACCGGCGCGTCCAACGACATCGAGAAGGCCACCAGCACCGCCCGCCAGATGGTCACCCAGTACGGCATGAGCGAACGCGTGGGTGCCGTGAAGCTGGGCCAGGGCGGCGGCGAGCCGTTCCTGGGCCGCGACATGTCGCACGAACGCAACTACTCCGACCACGTCGCCTTCGTGGTGGACGAGGAAGTGCGCCGGCTCATCGACGACGCCCACGACGAGGCCTACGCGATCCTGACCGAGAACCGCGACGTGCTGGACCGGCTGGCCCTGGCGCTGTTGGAACGCGAGACGCTGAACCAGCGTGAGATCGCCGAGATCTTCCACGACCTGCGCCGCCGCGAGCTGCGGGACGTGTGGCTGTCCAAGGAAACCCGGCCGGTACACAACATCCCGCCGGTGGTCTCCCGCCGGGAGCGGGAAGCGGCCGCCAACGGCCAGCAGCAGGAAGGAAGCCACGGGGCCGTGATCGTGGACCCGAATCCGGCCGGCGGAGACCTTCCCGGGGATGACGGCCGAAGCGGCGTACCCGGCGCCAGCAGCTAGGATCACAGACGTGACCGAATACGATGACGTTGTCGCCGAGCTGGAGTTCGACCCGCTGATCGACCTGCCCAGGATCGAGAAGGCGGTGCGCGAAATCCTCATCGCCGTCGGCGAAGATCCTGACCGCGAAGGCCTGCGGGAAACCCCGCAGCGGGTCGCCCGTTCGTACGCGGAGGTGTTTGCCGGCCTGCATCAGGACCCGGCGGACATTCTCGGCACCACGTTCGACATCAACCATGAGGAAATGGTGCTGGTCAAGGACATCCCGTTCTATTCGACCTGCGAGCACCATCTGGTCCCGTTCCACGGCACCGCCCACATTGGCTACATTCCGTCCCATGACGGTAAAGTGACCGGGTTGAGCAAGCTCGCCCGCCTGGTGGAAATCTACGCCCGGCGCCCGCAGGTGCAGGAACGCCTCACCACGCAGATCGTCGAGGCCATGGTCAAGTACCTGGAGCCCAAGGGCGCGATCGTCGTCGTCGAATGCGAACACATGTGCATGTCCATGCGCGGGGTCCGCAAGCCGGGGGCGAAGACAGTCACCTCGGCCGTGCGCGGCCAATTGCGCGAGCAGGCCACCCGAGCCGAGGCCATGAGCCTGATTATCGGACGATAGCGAAGAGAAGAGACGGTACAGATAGATGGATTCACTCGCCGCAGTCCCCGGAACCGGGCCCGCCACGTCGCCGCTGCCCGTGCTGCGCAAGGCGCGCGAGCCGAAAAAGTTCGCGGACCTGCCCACCGACCGTGCCGTCGTCATGGCCATCCTGAACGTCACCCCGGACTCGTTCAGCGACGGCGGCGACCACGCCAATAAGGAAGCGGCGATCGCCTACGGGCTGAAGTTGCTGTACGGCGGCGCCGACATCATCGACGTCGGGGGTGAATCCACCCGCCCCAACGCCGACTCGATCACTCCCGAGGAAGAGCAGAAGCGCATCCTCCCCGTCATCGAGGCACTGGTCAAGGCCGGCGCCCTGATCAGCGTGGACACCATGCACGTGGACACGGCGGCCAAGGCGCTGGACGCCGGGGCGGCCATCGTCAACGACGTCTCCGGCATGACCCACGACCCGCACATGCCCGCCCTGGTGGCCGAGCGCCAGGTCCCCTACATCCTGATGCACCGGCGCGGGGACGCCCGCGAGGTCGACCCCAAGGCGGACTACCAGGACGTGGTGGCCGAGGTCCTCGCGGAGCTGACCGACCTGCGGGACAAGTTCGTCGCCGCCGGCGTGGCGCCGGAGCAGATCATCCTGGATCCGGGACTGGGCTTCTCCAAGAACGCCGAACACAACTGGGAGCTGCTGCGCGCCACGGACCGGATCGCGCAACTGGGCCACAAGGTGCTGGTCGGCGCATCACGCAAGCGGTTCCTCGGTTCCCTGCTGACCACCGCCGGCAAGGCCGCCGCACCCAAGGAACGCGACGAGGCCACGCTGGCGGTCTCCGCGCTGGCCGCCGCCAACGGCGCCTGGGGCGTGCGCGTGCACGACGCCGGCGCCTCGCTGGACGCGGTCAAAGTAGCCGCCGCCTGGACCAAGTAGGCCGGGACGTGACGCCAGCATCTCCGGCACGGCCGGACCTCATCAGGGTTTCCGGCATCAAGGCCACGGGCTACCACGGCGTGCTGGAGCATGAGCGCCGCGACGGCCAGCCGTTCGTCGTCGACGTCACCCTCCACACCGACATTCGGGCCGCCGCGGCCGACGACGACTTGGCGAAGACCGCAAACTACGCCGAGCTCGCCGACCAGGTGGACGCGATCATCGCCGGCGAGCCCCTGCAGCTGATCGAAACACTGGCCGAACGGATAGCCGACCATGTGCTGCGCACGTTCGCCGTGGAGGCGGTCGAGGTCACGGTGCACAAGCCGCAGGCACCCATCCAGGTGGAGTTTTCCGATGTCACGGTCAGCATCTACCGGGAGCAGCCATGAGCGTCCGCGCGGTCCTGGCGCTGGGCAGCAACCTCGGCGCACGCAGCGACACCCTCTCGCACGCGGTGGCGGACCTGGTGGACACCCCCCACGTGCGGCTGCGCGAAGTCTCGGCCGTGGTGCAGACGAAGCCGGTGGGCGGTCCCGAGGACCAGCCGGAGTACCTGAACATGGTGCTTGAGGTGGAGACCGACCTGGACCCGCACCAGTTGCTGGCCCATTGTCAGGCCGTGGAGAACAAGCACCACCGCACCCGCGAAGTGCGGTGGGGGCCGCGGACGCTGGATGTGGACATCATCACCTACGGCGACCTGGTGCTCAACGACGAGGACCTGGTCATCCCGCACCCGCGCGCGCACGAACGCGCCTTCGTGCTGGCGCCCTGGGCCTGGATGGACTCGAACGCCACGCTCAACGGCGTCCCGGTCGGCGAACTGGCCAAGGCGGCCGGCGACCTGGACGGCGTGGAACCCTACGAATCCGAGCCGTTCGAAGCCGGTCAATAGTGTCCGGCGGGGTGGGGGCTTCGTGAGGACCATCAGATACCGCTGGCTGGCGACCATCGCCGTCGTCACGGCCGTGCTGGGCTGGCTGGGCAACCTGCTCGCCGGGCGCGGCGGGCTGCCGGTGCCCGTCCTGCACCTCTCCTCGCTGGCGACCATGGCCGCCATCGCCGTCTTCACCCTGGTGCTCGGCCTCAAAGTGCGCCGCTGGCGCAACGGCAACCGGGACAAGGAGCTGAATCCGGTACTCGCGGCCCGCACCCTCGTGCTGGCGCAGGCCTGCGCCTATGCCGGGTCGCTGATCTTCGGCTGGCACAGCGGCATCATGGTGGACCAGCTCATGCTGCTGCTGTACCGGCCCGGCCTCGGGGCGCTGCCGGCCGTGCTGGCTATGATGGGCGGTGGCCTGGTCATGGTGGTAATCGGGCTGGTGGTGGAGCGTTTCTGCAAACTTCCGCCCGAGGACACCGAAGCGGCCCAGGACAACGGTACCGAGGCCCAAGGCGAGGGGGAGTATGCCTAGCGAAGCGATCGATCCGGCCGGCATCAGCTGGATCCGGGTCTCGCCCAAGTACGTCACCGTACGACTGGTCAGCTGGGCCATTTTCACGGTCGTCGCCGTCGCCCTGCTGTCCACCCCGCTCGTCCTGGCGCTGACCGGCCTCTGGCCCGGCTTCCCGGCGTGGCTCGGCTGGCTGCTGAGCCTGGGCACGCTCACGCTCTGCGTCTGGGCCGGGCTCTTGATCCCGCGCCAGGTCAGGGCCATCGGGTATGCCGAACGCGACGAGGACCTTTTGATCCGGCGCGGACTGTTTTTCCAGCGCGTCATGGTGGTCCCCTACGGCCGGATGCAGTACGTGGATGTTGGCGTGGGGCCGCTGGAGCGGGCCTTCGGCCTGTGCTCGGTGAAGCTGCACACCGCCAGCCCGCAGACCAACGCCGGCATTCCGGGGGTGCCGGCGGCAGAAGGAGCCCGGCTGCGCGAACAACTCTCCGACCGCGGGCAGGCAAGGCTGGCCGGGCTATGACCGTACCCGGCAGCAACGGGCAGGCCCCGCTGCCCGGGCAGGGGCCGGATGCGCCCGGCGAAGTAGTGCCGGCCTCCCAAGGGGTGCCCCTGGCACCGGACGCCACCGGCACCTGGCACCGGGTTCACCCCGTTTCGCCGCTGGTCCGCGGCTGGATTGCGCTGGCGGCGATCGCCTACTTCTTCGGCCGGGACTGGTTCGAGGCCATGTTCCGGGGCGACGAGTTCTGGGGACTGAGCGGCGGCCGCGCCGTCTGGACCGTGCTGGTCATGGTCGTGGTCGCGGTGCTGCTGGTGGGCGGATTCTTCCTCTCCTGGTGGTTCACCCGGTACCAGGTCACCGACGACCATGTCCGGGTGAACTCCGGCGTCCTGTTCCGCCAGCACCGCCAGGCGCGGCTGGACCGGGTGCAGGCGATCGACGTCATCCAGCCGCTGCTGGCACGGATCTTCGGCCTGGCCGAACTTAAATTCGAAGTGGCCGACGCCGGAGAATCGGCCGTGCGGCTCGCCTACCTGCCGCTGGCGTCGGCGCAGCAGCTGCGCGCCACCATCCTGGCCCGGGCGGCCGGCCTGCGCGGCGATCCCGCGCACCCCCAGGAAGCGGTGGCCGAAGCCCCCGAACAGCAGATCCTGGCCATCCCGGGCGGACGTATACTCGGCGCGGCGCTGCTGTCCGGAACCACGCTGTTCCTGCTCATCATGCTGATCGCGGCCGGGCTCTCGACCTTTGTGTTCGGTGCCGCGTTCGGCCCGGCCTTCCTGGTCCCCGCGGCGTTCGGCGTGGTGGCCGGCTACTGGTCCACGTTCAGCACCGGCTACAACTTCCGCGCCGCCATCTCCCCGGACGGCATCCGGCTCCGCTACGGTCTGCTGGAGACCCGGGCGCAGACCGTCCCGCCCGGCCGGGTGCAGGCCGTGGAGATCATGCAGTCGCCGCTGTGGCGCCTCAAGGGCTGGTACCGGATGCGCGTGAACGTGGCCGGCTACGGCCTCAGCGCGGAAAACGCGGGCGCCCGCACCACGTTGCTGCCGGTGGGCACGCAGCAGGAAGTGATGCAGATGCTTGCGCTGGTGCTCCCGGACCCGGGCACCGAGGACCCGTTCACCGTCTTCGGGGCGGGCCTTGACGGAATCGCGGGCAAGGACAGGGACGACGCCGGCGCCTCCGACGGCGGATTCGTCACCTCGCCGCGGCGGGTGCGGTGGCTGTCCTGGCTGACCTGGCGGCGCAACGGCTTCGCCGTCACCGGGACCGCCCTGCTGGCCCGCAGCGGCCGGCTCTGGCGCAGCCTCTCGGTGGTGCCGCACGAGCGGACCCAGTCCATCGCGCTGCACCAGGGCCCGCTGGCCCGCCGCCTGCGCGTGGCGGACCTGCGCCTGCATACGACCGCCGGACCGGTCACGCCGGTGATCTACCAGGTCGACGCCGACACCGCCCGCCGGCTCTTCGACGAGCAGTCGGTCCGGGCCGCCGCGGCCCGGCGCCGCAGCGTCCCGGAACGCTGGCTGGAAGCCCGGGAGTCCGGGGCCGGTCCCGTCCCCGGGGCGGACGAGGGGCCCGCGGGCGGCGTCCGCGGGCCGGCGCAGCAGGACGAACCACAAGGAAGCAAGGAGGGCCGCGATGGCGGGCAGGAGTAGGCCCGGACGGTTGGGCATCGGCGTGATCGGTGCCGGCAAGGTCGGCGCCGTCCTCGGTGCCGCGCTGCGCGGCGTGGGGCACGCCGTTGTCGGGGTGTCAGCGGTTTCCGAGGACAGCCGGGAGCGGGCCGAGAACCTGCTGCCCGGCGTCCCGGTGCTGCAGATCCCCGAGATCGTGGAACGGGCCGAACTGGTGCTGCTGGCGGTGCCGGACGATGCCCTGCCGGAACTGGTGGACGGTCTGGCCGCGGCCGGGGTCTGGCAGCCGGGCCAGCTCGTCGTGCATACCTCCGGACGCTACGGCACCGCCGTGCTGGGGCCGGCCCGGGCCAAGGGTGCCATCCCGCTGGCCATCCACCCGGCCATGACGTTCACGGGCATGAGCTTGGACCTGGCCCGGCTCAATGACTGCAGCTTCGGGGTGACGGCCGAGGCCACGGTGCTGCCGATCGCCCAGGCTCTGGTCGTGGAGATGGGCGGCGAACCGGTGGTCATCGCCGAGAAGGACCGCACGCTCTATCACGCCGCCCTGGCGCACGCGTCGAACCATCTGGTGACCATCGCGGCCCAGTCGGCGCAACTGCTGGCCGAGGCCGGCGTGGAGCAGCCGGACCGGGTGCTCAGCGGGCTGATGCGGGCCTCCCTGGAGAACGCGCTGGCCTCCGGGGAAGCGGCCCTGACCGGGCCGGTGGCCCGCGGCGACGCCGGCACCGTCCGCAGCCACCACGAGGCGCTGCTGCGCCGCGAGGTGGATTCGGGCGGCACCGACATCCGGCTGGCCTACGAGGAGCTGGCCCGGGCGACGGCCCAGCGTGCCCTGCAGCGCGGCCTGCTGAACGAGGCCCGCGCAACCGAAATCCTGGACATCCTTGCCCAGTCCCGTCCGGAGGAGAACGCGTGACGACCCGCCCCCGCCTGGTGAAAACCCGTGCCGAATTGAAGGACGCCACGACCGGCCTGCTGGCGGCAGCCGGGGCCGCCGGGCGGCCTTCGCTGGGGCTGGTCCCGACCATGGGAGCGCTGCACGCAGGCCACGCGGCGCTGGTGCGGGCCGCGCGGCAGGCGTGCGACGTCGTCGTGGTTTCCGTGTTCGTGAATCCGCTCCAATTCGGCGAGCAGCAGGACCTGGACCGCTACCCCCGCACCCTGGAAACCGACCTGGACCTGCTGGCGGCGTGCGGGGCGGACGTGGTGTTTGCCCCCGCAGTCGAAGAGGTCTACCCGGACGGCGAGCCGCTGGTCAGGATCGACGCCGGTGCGCTGGGCGCGAAGTTCGAGGGCGCCTCCCGGCCGGGCCACTTCGACGGCGCCCTCACTGTGGTGGCCAAGCTGCTCCATTACGGGCTGCCCGCGGCGGCCGGCGCGGCCGGCTACCGCGCCTACTTCGGCCAGAAGGACGCGCAGCAGCTTGTGCTGGTCAAGCGGATGGTGGCCGACCTGAACTTCCCGGTGGACATTGTGGGTGTGCCCACAGTGCGCGACGACGACGGGCTGGCACTCTCCAGCCGCAACCGTTTCCTCAACGACGCCGAGCGGGAAGCGGCGCTGGTGCTCTCCCGCAGCCTGGCGTACCTCCGCGGACAGGCCGACCGGCACGAACCCCTGGACGTGGACGGCGCGCTGGCCATGATCGAGTCGGTGCCGCCCGTCCGGCTGGACTACCTGGAAGTGGTGGATCCCCGCACGCTCGAGCCGCTGGCCTTCAACTGCAGGGAGACCCCGTTCACCGGCGAGGCCCTGGTGCTGGTCGCCGCGCAGGTCGGCCCGGTTCGGCTGATCGACAACGCGCAGCTCGGCTACTGACGTCCGCGGATGGAAGCTCCGGGACGTTTGGCTGGCCCGGCCCCGGTACCGGTACCCTTAACTACCGTGACCCGCGATAATTCCCCCACCCCACATCCCGCAGCCGAGGCTGCCGACGCCTCCGAGCAGATGCACGTGCGCATGGCCAAGCGCGCCAAACTCTTGGAGCGCGGCGTCGAGGCGTACCCGGTGGGCGTGGACCGGACCCATACGCTGGCCGAGGTGCGCGAAAAGTACGGCCACCTCGAGGCAGACGAGACCACCGGCGACGTCGTGGGAGTGTCCGGGCGCGTGGTCTTCATCCGCAACACCGGCAAACTCTGCTTCGCGACCCTGCAGGAAGGCAGCGGCGTCCGCCTGCAGGCAATGTTGAGCCTGGCGAACATCGGCGAGGAAGCGCTCGCGGACTGGAAGGCCCTCGTGGACCTGGGCGACCATGTGTTCATCCGCGGCGAAGTCATCAGCTCCAAGCGCGGCGAGCTGTCCGTGATGGCCGACAGCTGGCAGATGGCCTCCAAGGCGTTGCGTCCGCTGCCCGTGCTGCACGCCGGCCTGAGTGAAGAGACCCGCGTGCGGCAGCGGTACGTGGACCTCATGGTGCGCGACGAAGCACGCCAGATGGTTTACACCCGCGCCGCCGTCATTCGCTCCATCCGCGAAACCCTGCACTCCCACGGCTACGTGGAAGTGGAAACCCCCATGCTGCAACTGGTGCACGGAGGCGCGACGGCCCGTCCCTTCGAGACACACCTAAACGCCTTTGACCAGGACATGACCCTGCGCATTGCCACGGAGCTGTACCTCAAGCGCGCGGTGGTCGGCGGCATAGACCGGGTCTTTGAGATCGGCCGGATCTTCCGCAATGAAGGCGTTGACTCCACCCACAGCCCCGAATTCACCACGCTGGAAAGCTACGAGGCGTATGCCGACCAGTTCGTCATGGGGGAGCGCATGAAGGAAATGATCCTGAATGTGGCCGACACCATCGGCACGCGCGTCATTGAAACCCCGCAGGGCACTATTGACCTCAATGGGGAATGGCGCTGGCTGGGGGTCTATCCCGGTTTGTCCGAAGCGGTGGGCCGGGAAATCACCCCGCAGACGGGCGGTGAAGAGCTGCGCGACATTGCCGAACAGCACGGCGTGAAGATCGACCCGAAGTGGGATACCCAGAAGGTGGTCGTCGAGCTGTTCGGTGAAATCGTCGAACCGACGCTGCTGCAGCCGACCTTCGTTTACGACTACCCGCCGGCAGCGCAGCCGCTCGCGCGCAACCACCGCGACAATCCGGAGTTGATTGAGGCCTGGGACCTGATTATCGGGGGCATGGAACGCGGCACCGCTTTCTCCGAGCTGATTGATCCGGTGATTCAGCGCGAACGCCTGACCGAGCAGTCGCGAATGGCGGCGGCCGGAGACGAGGAAGCGATGCAACTGGACGAAGACTTCCTGCGTGCCCTCGAATACGGCGCGCCGCCGATGGGCGGTATCGGACTGGGCATCGACCGATTGGTGATGCTTTTCACCCAGGCGGGAATCCGCGAAACGATTCTGTTCCCGCTGCTGAAGCCGGAGCTGGGCTGAGCATGGAATATCTGTGGGTACTTGCGCCGTCGCTGGGTGTCGGGCTTTTGTTCTATTTCGTGATGAAAGCCATATTCAACGCCGACCGGAAAGAACGCGAAGCGCTGGCCGAGGCCGAACGCGAGGCCGAAAGGCGCGCGGCCGAAGGCCGCGAGGAATAGGGGAAGGCCCCGGACAAGCATCAATTGTCCGGGGTTTTTCCTTTAATCACATTCACTGCGCTATACCGGTATTTCCCACCTGGTCAAATCGGATCTGATCCATGGCTGGATTGCAGGACGATCGAATCCGGCTGTATTGCCTTGAAATGGAGTGTAGGACATAATAAGTATGGTTCGGATTATACCGGACATATAGATCCACCCACCCAAAAGGAGCCTTCTGTGGCGCAAGAAGTAAAAATCATTCTGGTTGATGATCTGGATGGTGGCTCGGCCGATGAAACGGTCCGGTTCAGCCTGGATTCCAGCAGCTACGAAATTGATCTTTCTTCATCGCATGCCGAGGCGCTTCGCGACGCGCTCAAGCCGTACATTTCTTCCGGCCGGAAGATTCCTGCCCGGGGCTCCAAGGCCGCCAAGCCGGCCGGCGGCACACGCAACCAGGACGCCTCGGCGATCCGCGCGTGGGCACGGGAGAACGGTTACAACGTTAGCGACCGCGGACGTGTGCAATCTGAAATCATCGAGGCCTACAAGGCCGCCCACGGGGGATAACGGGCGGCCCGTTCCATCACGGGCAGATCGATCGGCGGGGCGGACAGGCAACTGTCCGCCCCGTTTGCCGTCCTGCAGGGGGCATTACCCCTAGGGCGAACAGAACGCACAACAGCCATCCGGGCACGTAGCATCAAAGTACGCAGTAGCTAGGAGTGTGCGAGATGTTTGAGAGATTTACCGACCGTGCCCGTCGCGTTGTCGTGCTGGCTCAAGAAGAAGCCCGCATGCTCAACCACAACTACATCGGCACCGAACACATCCTCCTCGGATTGATCCACGAGGGTGAGGGCGTTGCCGCCAAAGCACTGGAGTTCCTCGGCGTCTCCCTGAACGGCGTTCGTGAGCAGGTCCAGGAGATCATCGGCCAGGGCCAGCAGGCTCCGAGCGGCCACATTCCGTTCACGCCGCGTGCCAAGAAGGTTTTGGAGCTGTCGCTGCGCGAGGCCCTGCAGCTCGGCCACAACTACATCGGCACCGAGCACATCCTGCTGGGCCTAATCCGCGAAGGCGAAGGCGTGGCCACGCAGGTGCTGGTCAAGCTGGGCGCCGACCTCAACCGCGTGCGCCAGCAGGTCATCCAGCTGCTCTCCGGCTACCAGGGCAAGGAGCCGGTCACCGCCGGCCAGCAGCAGGAAGGCACTCCTGCAGGATCGGTGGTGCTGGACCAGTTCGGCCGGAACCTCACTCAGGCTGCGCGTGAATCCAAGCTCGACCCGGTCATCGGGCGCGAGCACGAAATGGAACGCGTCATGCAGGTGCTCTCCCGCCGCACCAAGAACAACCCGGTATTGATCGGTGAGCCCGGCGTCGGCAAGACCGCCGTCGTCGAGGGCCTGGCCCAGGCGATCGTCCGCGGCGACGTGCCGGAGACCATCAAGGACAAGCAGCTCTACACGCTGGACCTGGGGTCCCTGGTGGCCGGGTCGCGCTACCGCGGTGACTTCGAGGAGCGGCTGAAGAAGGTCCTGAAGGAAATCCGGACCCGTGGCGACATCATCCTGTTCATCGACGAGATCCACACCCTGGTCGGTGCGGGTGCCGCCGAGGGCGCGATCGACGCGGCCTCCATCCTGAAGCCGATGCTGGCGCGTGGCGAACTGCAGACCATCGGTGCCACCACCCTGGACGAGTACCGCAAGCACATCGAGAAGGACGCCGCGCTGGAGCGCCGGTTCCAGCCGATCCAGGTGGAAGAGCCGTCCGTGGAGCACGCCGTGCTGATCCTCAAGGGACTGCGGGACCGCTACGAGGCGCACCACCGCGTGTCCATCACCGACGGCGCCCTGGATGCCGCCGCGCACCTGGCCCACCGGTACATCTCCGACCGCTTCCTACCGGACAAGGCAATCGACCTGATCGACGAGGCCGGGGCGCGGCTGCGCATCCGCCGGATGACCGCACCGCCGGAGCTCAAGGACATCGACGAGCGCATCGCCGAGCTGAAGAAGCAGAAGGAATCGGCCATCGACGCCCAGGACTTCGAGGGCGCCGCGACGCTGCGGGACCAGGAAGGCAGGCTGCAGGACGAGCGGGCCGAAAAGGAACGCGCCTGGAAGTCCGGGGACCTGGATGAGATCGCCGAAGTGGACGAGGACCTGGTGGCAGAAGTGCTGGCCAACTCCACCGGCATCCCCGTGTTCAAGCTGACCGAGGAAGAATCCAGCCGCCTCATGCACATGGAGGCCGAGCTGCACAAGCGCGTGATCGGCCAGGACGAGGCGATCAAGGCCATCTCGCAGGCGATCCGCCGTACCCGTGCCGGCCTGAAGGACCCCAACCGTCCCTCCGGCTCGTTCATCTTCGCCGGCCCCACCGGCGTCGGCAAGACCGAGCTCGCCAAGGCCCTGGCGGAATTCCTCTTCGGCGAGGAAGACGCGCTGATCACCCTGGACATGTCCGAGTACTCGGAGAAGCACACGGTCTCGCGGCTGTTCGGTGCCCCTCCGGGATACGTGGGCTACGAGGAAGGCGGTCAGCTGACCGAAAAGGTCCGCCGCCGCCCGTTCTCCGTGGTGCTCTTCGACGAGGTGGAGAAGGCGCACGCCGACCTGTTCAACTCGCTGCTGCAGATCCTCGAGGACGGCCGCCTGACGGACAGCCAGGGTCGCGTCGTGGACTTCAAGAACACGGTGATCATCATGACCACCAACCTTGGCACCCGCGACATCTCGAAGGGCGTCATGACCGGTTTCCAGTCCGGCACGGACACCAAGACCGGGTACGAACGGATGCGCGCCCGGGTCCAGGATGAGCTCAAGCAGCACTTCCGGCCCGAGTTCCTGAACCGCGTCGACGACACCGTGGTCTTCCCGCAGCTGAGCGAGGAAGAAATCGTCCAGATCGTGGATCTGTTCGTCGAGCGCCTGCGGAAGCGGCTCGCCGAGAAGAACCTCAAGATCGACCTGACCGACGCGGCCAAGGTGCTGCTGGCCACCCGCGGCTACGATCCCACCATGGGTGCCCGGCCCCTGCGCCGGACCATCCAGCGGGAGATCGAGGACCAGCTCTCCGAGAAGATCCTCTTCGGCGAGTTCCACCCGGGCGAGACCATCCACGTGGACGTCGAGGGCGAAGACGACGCCGCGACGTTCGTCTTCAGCAGCACCGGAGCGCCCAAGGCAATCGAGGGAGTCCCGGACACCCCGGCACTGTCCCAGTAGCCTGCACCGTACTGCGCAGGGAGAGCCCCGGCTTCGGCCGGGGTTCTCCCGCTTAACCGGAGGGTGTTGATACCGGGGCCGGAGGCGGCGTAGCAAAGCCGCGAATTGCCGCCATCACCTGTGATCCGGCACACAAGTAGTGTTTACTTACTCCATGCGTTCTGAAGCAATCACTTCCGAAATGCGGCCCGAGCTGCCCCTCCAGCAGGGTGCCGCCACCCCGTTCCACGACCTGGACCGCTTCATCGCGTTGCCGCGGCTCGGCTCCCTGGCCCTCAGCCCGGACGGCAGCCGCCTGGTAACCTGCGTCAGCGTGCTGAACCCCGCCTGCACCGACTACGTCTCGTCCCTCTGGGAGGTCGACCCGGCCGGTCACCGCCCGGCACGCCGGATGACGCGCAGCTCCAAGGGCGAGTCCGGCGCGGCTTTTGCCCGCAACGGCGACCTGTACTTCACGTCCGCCCGCCCGGATCCCGAGGACCCGGAGAAGGAACCGATCCCGGCCCTGTGGCGCTTGCCGGCCGCCGGTGGCGAAGGCCGCATGGTGCTCTCCCGCCCGGGCGGAATCGCGGCGGTCCGCTGCGCGCGGGCGGCCGACACCGTGGTGGTCGACGCCCAGGTGTTGGGCGGGGCCGTCGACGAAGAGGACGACGCCGACCGCCGTGCCGCGCGGAAGGACAAAAAGGTCTCGGCGGTCCTGCATTCCGGGTACCCGGTGCGCTTCTGGGACCACGATCTGGGGCCGGGACAGAAGCGGCACTTCGTACTGGAGGACAATGCGGAGGAGGCTGCCCGAACCATAACCGTGGACGACGAGCCGCAAGGCCGGCTGCGCATCATCACCGGTTGGGCGGGAAACGCCTTGCTGGAAACCGCCGCCGAGCTGAGCCCGGACGGCGCCACCTTGGTGGTCAACGTCCGCCGGCCGCTGGCGCGGGGCGACGCCCGCAGCGTGCTGGCCGCCGTGGACACGGCCACCGGCGTGCAGCGGATCCTGCTGGAGAGCCCGGACACCGACTATGCGCCGGGCCCGGTCAGCCCCGACAACCGCACCGTTGTGGTGGTCTGCGAGACCGTCTCCGGGCCGCAGACCATTCCTTCCGTGACCCTTGGCCTGCTCCCGCTGGCCGGCGGCGAGTTGCGGCCGCTGGCAGCCGACTGGGACCGCTGGCCCAGCCCCGCAGCCTGGCTGCCCGACGGTTCGGGCCTGCTGGTCACCGCAGACGACGGCGGCCGCACCCCGGTGTTCTGCATCGACGTCGTCACCGGTGCCGTGCGCCAGATGACGCTCGACGATGCGGCCTACACCGACGTCGTGGTCAGCCCGGACGGGCAGTTCGCCTACGCGCTGCGCAGCTCCTACCTGTTTCCGCCCGAGCCGGTGCGCATCGACCTGTCCTCCGGCGAGGCCACGGTCCTGCCCTCGCCCGCACCCCGCCCGGAGGTGGGCGGGAGGCTGGAAGAGATCACGACGACGGTGGCCGCCCGGGGCGCGAACATTCCGGTGCGCGCCTGGCTGGCCCTGCCCGCTGAAGCGTCAGCGCAAAAGCCGGCGCCGCTGGTGCTGTGGGTGCACGGCGGCCCGCTCGGCTCCTGGAACGCATGGAGCTGGCGCTGGTGCCCCTGGCTGCTGGTGGCGCAGGGGTACGCGGTCCTGCTGCCGGACCCGGCCCTGTCCACCGGCTACGGCGACGACTTCATCCGGCGGGGCTGGGGGCAGTGGGGGCAGGCGCCCTATGAGGACCTGATGGCCATCACCGACGCCGCCGTGCAGCGTGATGACATCGACGGGACGCGGACGGCCGCGATGGGCGGTTCCTTCGGCGGTTACATGGCCAACTGGATCGCCGGGCATACCGACAGGTTCCGGGCCATCGTCACCCACGCCAGCCTCTGGGCGCTGGACCAGTTCGGGCCGACGACGGACGTCTCCCCGTACTGGGAGCGGGAGATGACGCCGGAGATGGCCCTGGAGAACTCCCCGCACCTGCACGTGCAGAACATCAACACCCCCATGCTGGTGGTGCACGGGGACAAGGACTACCGGGTGCCAATCGGGGAAGGGCTGCGGCTCTGGTACGAACTGTTGTCGCGCTCGCAGCTGGCCGCCGGAGCGGACGGGAAGACCCCGCACCGGTTCCTGTACTTCCCGGACGAGAACCACTGGGTGCTCTCACCGCAACATGCCCGGATCTGGTATTCGGTGGTGTGCAACTTCCTCGCCCGCCACGTGCTGGAGCAGGAGACGGAGTTGCCGGCCGAACTGGGGCTTTAGACTGGCTGGGTGACCGACGCCTTCAGTATCCGCCCCGCCCGCACCTCCGACGTCGTCCAGATCCGCCGGCTGGTCAAGCCGCTGGCCGACAAGCGGGTGCTGCTGGAGAAGGAGGCCGTGGCGTACTTCGAAGGCATCCAGGAGTTCCGGGTCGCGGAGACCCCGGCGGGCGAGATCGTGGGCTGCGGGGCCGTGCACGTCATGTGGGAGGACATCGCCGAGGTCCGCACGCTGGCCACCGCGGCGCACTGGCGGGGCAGGGGAGTGGGCCGGGCCCTGCTCGACGAGCTGATCGCCGCCGCCAAGGACCTGGGCGTCAGCCGCGTGTTCTGCCTGACCTTCGAGGTGGACTTTTTCACCCGGCACGGTTTCGAGGTGATGGCCGACCAGTCGGTGGTGGACCCCGAGGTGTATTCCGAGCTGCTGCGTTCCACGGACGAAGGCGTGGCGGAGTTCCTCGACCTGGCCCGGGTCAAACCCAATACCTTGGGCAACACGCGGATGATCCGCAGGCTTTGATCGCCCGTCCGTCGACACGTTCCGCCCGGGCCCCTAGGGTGGAGGCGTTGGGGAGGGAACAGCCGGCCCCTCGCGCCGGCGCGACGGTAAGGATGACCATGGGTGTGGAAGATGTCCCCGGCGGCGGCAAGGCAGAGCAGCAGGACGGCTCAGCCAAACTGCAGGGAGACAAGCTGGACGGCCTCAGGGACAAGGCCGGTGATGCCGACGACGACCAGCAGGAGCAGAGCGGCGGCAGCGGCGGACCGGGCGGCCAGGCCGACTGAAGTGTCGGGGGCCGGCAGGATCCTTCCGGCGGCGGGGACAACTAGCGGCCCCGCCGGGCCGCAGCGCGGGCTGCGCTCCCACCGCCGGCTGCAGGAACCGGTTTCCTACCCGGGCAGGCCGACGCCCCCGCCCGACGCGACGGCCAAACCGTCCGCGATCAGCCCGTCCAGGGCGCGGCCCAGTTGTTCGTCCCCGGCAGGCAGTGCGCGCAGTGCCGTGAGCGGCGTCCGGTAAGCCGCGGGCAGATCGGCCAGGTCAACGCTGCCGAGCAGGACCTCGCGCGGAACCGAGGACTCGGCCTCGCGCAACACGGCCATCATGGCCCCGCGCACCTGCCGGTCCGTGCCCGCCCAGGCCTGGCCTTTGGGCACGTAATGGGCCTCGGGCCAGCCGGCCCTGACCCAGGCACAGCGGTCCAGCACCGGGCAGGCATCGCATTGCGGCGACCTCGCCGTGCAGATCAGCGCGCCGAGTTCCATGACGCCGGCATTCCACTCCTTGGTGCCCTGGGTCGGCATCAGCTCGTGCGCCGTGCGCATTTCGGCGGCAGTCAGCGACGGCGCGGGCAGCGCGGCTCCGCTGACCAGCCGGGCGTGCACGCGACGGATGTTCGTGTCCACCACGGTTTCCGGCAGCCCGAACGCGAAGGAAGCGACGGCGGCCGCGGTGTAGGTTCCGACGCCGGGGAGCTGCAGCAGGCTGGCATGGTCATCCGGCACGCGGCCGCCGTGCCGGTCCACGATGGCGGCAGCTGCGGCATGCAGGCGCAGCGCACGGCGCGGATACCCCAGCCTGCCCCAGGCCCGGACCGCTTCCCCGGCCGGATCGGCGGCGAGGTCGGCCGGGCGCGGCCAGCGCCGCATCCACTGCTCCCAGACAGGCAGCACCCGGACCACGGGGGTCTGCTGCAGCATGAATTCGCTGACGAGGATGCCCCAGGGGCTGCAGTCCGCGCGGCGCCAGGGCAGGTCCCGCGCGCTGGCCGCGAACCAGGTCCGGATACGCGAATGCAGCAGTTCGGCTTCTGCCGGTTCTGTGGACGGTGCCGGTGCGGCGGCGGGGCGGGGCATGGAACTCCTACGGTGTGACCAACCAATACTGTACTGCCCGGCGTGGTGGTGACGGCACGGGCCGCCGCTGTCCTTAGCCTTAAGGCATGGCAGGCAACGGCACATCCGGCACCCGCGGGCAGGCTCCCGTCCGGCGGCCCAGCCCTGCCGTTTACCGCCGCCGTCGTTTGGTGGTGCTGGCCCTGGCCGTGCTGCTGCTGGCCGCCTTGGTGGCCGCCGGATGGTGGGTCGCCGGCCTGCTGGGCCGGGGAGATCCCGAAGCAGCGGCGGAGGCGCCGGAACCGGCGGCCTCCAGTCCCGCGTCCGCCAGCCCGGCATCCCCGGAGCCGGCAGGCTGCGAGGACCAGGACGTCGTCGTCCGGGCGGAAACGGACGCCCCGGCCTACGGCAGCGGGGAGAACCCCACCCTCATCCTGGAGGTGGCCAACGAGGGCAAGGGGCCGTGCGAAGTCAACGTCGGCACCGACGCCATGGAATTCCTGGTCACCAGCGGAGAAGACCGGATCTTTTCCTCCAAGGACTGCCAGGTGGACCCCGAGCCGTTGATGATGACCCTTGAACCGGGCAAGGCCGAGCAGGCCCGTTTCGTCTGGGAACGGAACCGCACCGCACCGGGCTGCACCCCGGTGGAAGCCAACCCGCAGCCGGGCACCTACGTCCTGGTCACCAAGCTGGACAAGAAGACCAGCGACAAGACGGTGTTCGAACTGCGCTAGCGCACGCCCGAAGGGATCAGAGGAACCGGTCCAGCAGGCTGGTTTCGGCGATGCGGGACAGGCCCTCGCGTATCACGCGGGCCCGCTGTTCGCCGATGCCGTCCACCGCCATCAGGTCGTCGATATTGGCCGCCATCAGCGACTGCAGTCCGCCGAAGTGGTCGACCAGCCGGTCCGCCACCGCCCGCGGCACCGACTTGACTGCGGCCAGCAGCCGGTAGCCGCGCGGCTGGACCACGGCGTCGAGGGAATCCTGCCCCACCTGGATGCCGATCACGCTGGCGACGCGGCCCAGATCGATCAGGTCGTTCGAGGTGAAACCGCGCAGCGTGTGCAGGGCGGCGTCGACGTCGATGCCGCCCTTGATGTCCGCGTAGTCGCGCAGGATCATCTCGCTGTCCGGGCCCAGCCCCGAGGTCAGTTCATCCAGCTGCAGGGAGAGCAGGCGCCCGTCCACGCCGAGCTCCAGCACGTACTGGGAGATCTCGTCCGAGATGCGGCGGACCATTTCCTGCCGCTGCAGGGTGACCGCCACGTCCCGCACGGTGACCATGGCCTCGATCTCCAGCGCGGACAAGGAGCTCGTGACCTGGTCCAACCGGGCGCGGTACCGCTCCAACGTGGCCAGCGCCTGGTTGGCGCGGGCGAGCACCGGCTCCGAGCCCTCCAGCACGTGCCGGATGCCTTCCACATACAACGCGATGATCTGCATGGATTGGCTGACCGAGATGACCGGCAGCCCGGTCTGAATGGCGACCCGTTCGGCGGTGCGGTGGCGCGTGCCCGACTCCTGCGTGGGAATCGACGGGTCGGGGACCAGCTGCACGGCGGCCTTGAGGATGTTCGCCGCGTCCTTGTCGCAGACGATCGCCCCGTCCATCTTGGCCAGTTCGCGCAGCCGGGTGGGGGAGAAATCGATCCCGATGTCGAAGCCGCCGCTGCTGATCTTTTCCACCTGCTGGTCGTAGCCGAGCACGATGAGCGCGCCGGTGCGCCCGCGGAGAATCCGTTCCAACCCGTCGCGCAGCTGGGTTCCCGGAGCTACACGGGCCAGGGTCGCCTTAAGGGCGTCCTCGGGGCTCTTGACCATGGGGGAGTTTCCTTAGGGCCGGCGGGCATGGGGACGAGGCCGCCGTCCTGACAGCCCCAGGGTCCATGATAAGGCCGGACCTCGGCTAATCCGCTCCCGGCGCTCAGCGGAACAGCGTGGACAGCGCTTCGGAGACCGTGTGTACTTCCTTGACCGTGAAGCCGGCCGGCACCTGGCCTGCCCCGTCGGGGGACGCCGGCACGATCGCGTGCGTGAACCCGAGCCGTTCGGCCTCCTGGATCCGCCGCAAGATTCCCGGTACCGGCCGCACTTCGCCGGCCAGGCCGACCTCGCCGAAGGCGATCAGCTGGGCCGGGAGCGGCTGGTTGGTCTTGGCCGAGGCGATGGCCAGCACGGTGGCCAGGTCCGTGGCGGGTTCGCTGAGCCGGACCCCGCCCACCGTCGCCACGTAGCTGTCGTCCTTGTGCAGCGACATGGAGGCGCGGCGCTGCAGCACGGCCATCATCATGGCCACACGGGAAGAATCCAGCCCGCTGGTGGCGCGCCGCGGCTGCGCATTGGAGGTCTCGGCCAGCAACGCCTGCACCTCGGCCACCAGCGGCCGCCGACCCTCCAGCGTCACGGTGATGCAGGTGCCGGAAACCGGATCCTTGGTCCGGGACACGAACAGGCCGCTCGGGTCCGTCAGGCCTTCGATGCCGGCCTCGGTCAGGTCGAAGCAACCCACCTCGTCGGTCGGGCCGTAGCGGTTCTTGACCGCACGCACCAGCCGCAGGCGCGAGTGCCGGTCGCCGTCGAACTGGCAGACGACGTCCACGAGATGCTCCAGCAGCCGGGGCCCGGCGATCGAGCCGTCCTTGGTTACGTGCCCCACCAGGATGGTGGTCATGCCCTTGCGCTTGGCGGCGTTGATCAGCGAGGCGGCGACCTCGCGCACCTGCGTCACGCCGCCGGCGGCTCCCTCCACCGCGCTGCTGCTGAGCGTCTGGACCGAGTCCACGATCAGCAGCGCCGGCTCCAGCTGCTCCACATGCCCCAGCGCTATGCCGAGGTCTGTCTCGGCGGTCAGGTACAGGTTGTCCGCCACCGCCGAAATCCGTTCGGCCCGCAGCTTCACCTGGGCCGCCGACTCTTCGCCGGTGACGTAGAGCACGTCGCGGTCCAGCCGGGCCACCCGGGCGGCAACGTCCAGCAGCAAGGTGGACTTGCCGATGCCCGGCTCACCGGCCAGCAGGATGACCGCACCGGGGACCAAGCCGCCGCCGAGCACCCGGTCGAGTTCGCCCACGCCGGTGGCCCGGAAGGCGGCGGTGGTGGCATCGACGTCGGCAATTCGTTCCGCGGGCCGCGAGACGGCGGCCGCGGCCGTGGTGCGCGCCACCACCTGGGTGGCCTCTTCAACCGTTCCCCAGGCCTGGCACTCGCCGCACCGGCCCACCCATTTAGCCGTGCTCCAGCCGCACTCGGCGCAGCGGTAGGCGGGGGCCTTGGAACGGGTCTTGGTGCTCATGGACCCACAGTAACCGGGGTGCCGGACAATCAGAGCCTGGGCAGGTAGGACGTGGCGTCGTCCTGGCTCAGCCCGGCGGCCTTGAGCAGGTCCACCATGAGCGGCCGGAAGACCAGGATCAGGCCCTCACCTTCCAGGGTGATAACGCCGAGAGTCTTGGGGTGCAGGCGCGTGGCAATCTCCGCCAGATCGTTGCGGGCGCCGGAGAGCCGGCGTTCGCGGGCGCCCGGGTCCCGGTCGGAAAGCCCGGCAGCGAGGATTTCGACGGCGTCGGCGGTCTCCTGGAGCACTTCGGAGAAGCTTGCGATCGCCTCGTCGGACATGGCCGCATGGTTGATCACGGATGTCAGGCGCCGGGAGAAGACCCGGCTGTTGCGCATGGCCAAATCCGCCATCTCCGCAGCATCCTGCAGGTCCCCCACTTCGTCCCGGTGGCGGCGGTGCGCGGGCGAAATCCGGGCCACTTCCCGCGCCGAGCTGAAGCTGCCGCGGACGTCGTCGATCAGGTTCTGGCTGCCCCGCGCCCTAACCAGGGCGTGCCAGGCCTTGGTGGAGTCGCTGTGGGCGAGGGCGACGGAACACTCGCGCAGCACCGAGGCAAGTTCGTCGAGGAGCGTCTGCAGCTTGGAACGCGGTTCGGAGCGCGGGTCGCCGGGGATCAACATGGTCACGAGCATCGCGAAGGCGCCGCCGATGACGGCATCGAGGCTGCGGGTGAACGGCCCCCCGTCCGGGGCGGGCAGCAGCACCACCAGCACCGACTGCAGCGCCATCTGCGTGGTGAAGATGGTGCCGCTGTCCAGGAACCGGGCCAGGAGGATGGAAACCAGCAGCACCAGGGCTGCCTGCCAGATGCCCGGCCCGAGGAAGTGCAGCAGCAGATCGCCCACCGCGATGCCCAGTGTGCAGCCGATGGCCACTTCGAGCACTTTGCGCGCCCGGGGCCCCGTGGAGAAACCGAGCGCAATGATGGACGAGGTGGCGGCGAACAGCGGGCCTTCGTGGCCCAGGACCTGCTCGGCCACGACGTAAGCGGCAACGGCGCAGAAGGTGATCCGCACCGCGGGCATGACGGAGGACTTGCTGCGGCTGAAGCCGGCGCGTCCGCGTTTGCGCAGGAACGACCGGGCCTGTGCCAACGGGGTGCCTGCGCTCATGTTCCCAGTCTAGGCGGGACTCGCCCGGCCTAGACCGGCCCCACACGGCCTCGGCACGGCCGCCCCCGGGCCCCCGCCCCTAGTATGAGTGCGCTCACAAAGGCAAGGCCTGCACGGCGGCGCTTAGTAAACCGTCCGGTCTTGTTCACCTTGCGTTCACTTTGGCCGTGCACATTCTTTACGTGGCGCCCATAGCCTCGAGGGAGCACGACGCCAGGGCGAAAACACGTCCGGTCGTCCTGATCCGTTCTCACCCTGAAAGGGACCATACACGTGAAGGCACTTCGCATCGGCCGCGCGGCCGCCGTCCTCTCCGTTGCAGCGCTGGCGCTGACGGCCTGTGGCTCCGACAACGCCACCGGCAGCCAGGCCGCCGCAGGCAGCACCGAGACCGCAGCAACGGTGTCGGGCACGCTCTCCGGCGCGGGCGCTTCCTCGCAGGATTCCGCCATGCAGGCCTGGATTGCCGGCTTCGGCGCGCAGAACCCCGAGGCCAGCGTGCAGTACTCGCCGGACGGCTCCGGTGCCGGCCGCGACGCCTTCCTGGCCGGCGGCGTGCAGTTCGCCGGCTCGGACGCCTACATGGACGAGGAAGAATGGGAGCAGGCCAAGGAGGTCTGCGGCCCCGACGGCGCCATGCACATCCCCGGCTACGTCTCCCCGATCGCCGTCGCCTTCAACCTCGAAGGCGTGGACTCCATCAACATGGACGCCGAGACCATCGCCAAGGTTTTCCGCGGCGAAATCGCCACGTGGAACGACGAAGCCATCGCTTCGCAGAACGAGGGCGTGGAACTGCCCGACACCCCCATCACCGTGGTCCACCGCTCCGACGAGTCCGGCACCACCGAGAACTTCGTGGAGTACCTCGCTGCCGCCGCCGGCGACGTCTGGACCGACGAAGTCTCCGGGGAATGGCCCGCCAAGCTCCAGGCCGAGAACGCCCAGGGCACTTCCGGTGTGGTTTCCGCCACCACCGCGACCAACGGGGCCATCACCTACGCCGACGCTTCGGCCGTCGGCGACCTGGGTACCGTGAAGGTCAAGGTCGGCGAGGAATACGTCGAACTGAGCCCCGAGGCCGCGTCCAAGGCCGTTGAGGCTGCAACCCCGGTCGAGGGCCGCGGCGAGCTTGACATGTCCCTGGACCTCGACCGCGACACCACCGAATCCGGGGCCTACCCGATCGTGCTGGTTTCCTACCACATCTACTGCTCGACATATGCTGATCAGAACACCGTTGACCTGGTGAAGGCCTTCGGCAACTACGTGATCAGCGAAGAAGGACAGCAGGCCGCGCAGGACTCGGCCGGCAACGCGCCGATCTCCGAGACCCTGCGCGAGCAGGCCAAGGCGGCTATCGACTCCATCTCGGTGAAGTCGTAGCCCACACGAAGTCCGGTTGGCCCCGCGCCGTCGCAGTTTGACGCGCGGGGCGCAGCCGTGTTCCGGCCGGGGCGAAATTGCCCGGACGGAACGAAGCCGCAAGACTGGCAGAACAGCTAGACGAAGTACAGAACCCGAAGGGTTATGAAGTGTCCCAAACATTGACCGAGACCGGCCAGGGCCGCGCCGGCGACAAGGTCTTTTCCGGCCTTGCGCTTGCCGCGGGGTGCCTGATCCTCTTCGTGCTGTTCTGCGTGGCGGCGTTCCTGCTGTGGCAGGCCCTGCCGACGTTCGGGGCAGACCCGGCCGCCATTTCCGGCGGGAACGGCTTTTGGGGCTACATCTGGCCCATCGTCATCGGCACGCTGATCGCCGCGGCGATCGCCCTGCTGCTGGCGACCCCGGTCGGCGTGGGAGTCGCACTCTTCATCTCCCACTACGCACCGCGGCGGCTCTCCCAGGGCCTCGGCTACGTGGTGGACCTGCTGGCCGCCATCCCCTCGGTGGTCTACGGAGCCTGGGGCATGACCGTGCTGGCTCCCGCGCTCGTCGGTCCCTACACCTGGCTGGCGGAGAACGCCGGCTGGATCCCGATCTTCGAAGGCCCCGCCAGCCAGACCGGCAAGACCATGCTGACGGCCGGAATCGTGCTGTCCGTGATGATCCTGCCCATCATTACCTCGCTCAGCCGCGAAATCTTCCTGCAGGCGCCCAAGCTCCACGAGGAAGCGGCCTTGGCCATGGGCGCCACCCGGTGGGAAATGATCAAGATGGCCGTCTTCCCGTTCGCCCGGCCGGGCATCGTCAGCGCGGTGATGCTGGGCCTGGGACGCGCGCTCGGCGAGACGATGGCCGTGGCCATGGTGCTCTCCGGCGGCGGGCTCATCGCCAGCCTGATCAAGTCGGGCAACCAGACGATCGCCGCCGAGATCGCCCTGAACTTCCCTGAAGCGTACGGGCTGCGCTTGTCCGAACTGATCGCCGCCGGCCTGGTGCTGTTCGTCATTACCCTGGCCGTGAACATGGTCGCCCGCTGGATCATCAGCCGGCACAAGGAATTCTCGGGAGCCAACTGATGTCCAAACTGCTCACTGAAACCCCCGCCCCGACCAAGCGCAACACGCTCACCAAAAACCAGATGCCCGGCTGGGCCATCTGGGCCGTCGCCGCCGGCTCGCTCATCCTGGGCGCCGCGGCCTCGTCGCTGATCGGTTTCGGCCTCGTCTCCTGGGCCTTGTTCTCGGCCGTAATCTTCGTGATTGCCGGCTACATCGTGACGCTCTCCGTCGAGGGGGCGCGCAAAGCCAAGGACCGCTTCGCCACCAACCTGGTCTTCGCGGCGTTCATCATCGCGGTCGTGCCGCTGATCTCCGTTATCTGGACCGTGCTGCAGAACGGCGTCGCCGGACTCAGCTACAACCTGGTCTTCACGTCGATGAACGGCATGACCGGCATGATCGACAACGAGACGACGGCCAACGGAACCGACGTGCTCGGCGGCGCCTACCACGGCATCGTCGGTACCGTGCTGATCACCCTCTGGGCCACCATCATTTCGGTGCCGATCGGGCTGCTCACCGCCGTCTACCTGGTCGAATACAGCAAGGGCGGACCGCTCTCGCGCGGTATCACCTTCTTCGTGGACGTGATGACCGGCATCCCCTCGATCGTCGCCGGCCTGTTCGCTGCCGCACTGTTCGGGCTGATTTTCGGGCCCAGCACCCGCACCGGCTTCGTGGCCGCTGTCGCCCTCTCCGTGCTGATGATCCCGGTGGTGGTCCGCTCCACCGAGGAAATGCTCAAGATCGTCCCGAACGAGCTCCGCGAAGCGTCCTACGCGCTGGGCGTGCGCAAGTGGCGCACCATCCTGAAGGTGGTGGTGCCGACGGCGATCTCCGGCATCGCCTCCGGCGTCACCCTGGCTATCGCCCGCATCATCGGCGAGACGGCGCCGCTGCTGGTCACCGCGGGCTTCGTGAACAGCATCAACTGGAACGTGTTCGGCGGCTGGATGACCACCTTGCCCACGTTCATCTACCGGCAGCTGATGAACCCGACCTCGCCCACCAACGTGGACCCCAGCATGCAGCGTGCCTGGGCCGCTGCGCTGATCCTGATCATCTTCGTCATGCTGCTGAACCTGATCGCCCGGCTGATCGCCCGCATCTTCGCCCCCAAGACCGGCCGCTGAGCCAGAACCAAAGAGAAGGAACCCCCATGTCCAAACGCATCGACGTCAAGGACCTGAACGTCTACTACGGCAACTTCCGGGCCGTGGAGGACGTCAACATCAACATCGACGCCCGGTCCGTCACGGCTTTCATCGGCCCCTCCGGCTGCGGCAAGTCCACCTTCCTGCGCACGCTCAACCGCATGCACGAAGTGCTGCCCGGCGCCCGGGTGGAGGGCGAAGTCCTGCTCGACGGGGACAACCTCTACGGCCAGGGCGTGGACCCGGTGACCGTGCGCAGCCAGATCGGCATGGTCTTCCAGCGCCCCAACCCGTTCCCCACCATGTCCATCCGCGACAACGTGCTGGCCGGGGTCAAGCTGAACGACAAGCGCATTTCCAAGTCGGACGCGGACGCGCTGGTAGAGAAGTCGCTGACCGGCGCCAACCTGTGGAACGAGGTCAAGGACCGGCTGAACAAGCCCGGCTCCGGCCTTTCCGGCGGCCAGCAGCAGCGCCTGTGCATCGCCCGGGCGATCGCGGTGTCCCCGCAGGTGATCCTGATGGACGAGCCCTGCTCGGCGCTGGACCCCATCTCCACGCTGGCCATCGAGGACCTGATCGAGGAACTCAAGACGGAGTACACCGTGGTGATCGTGACCCACAACATGCAGCAGGCCGCGCGCGTGTCCGACAAGACGGCGTTCTTCAACATCGCCGGCACCGGCAAGCCGGGCAAGCTGATCGAATACGGCGATACCCCGTCGATCTTCAGCAACCCCACCCAGAAGGCCACGGAAGACTACGTCTCCGGCCGCTTCGGGTAAGACGGCGGCAGCACGACGGCGGTGCCTCCCCTCGCGGGAGGCGCCGCCGTCGCTGTTAAAAGGCGCCAGGGAAGGCCGGCGGCCCGGCTAGAGCATCGGGTCCAGGGCCAGCAGCAGGATGGCTCCGACGAGCGAGGTTGCCAGCAGGGTCAGCACCCATGTGGCCAGCACGCGGATGGCCACCCGCCAGCGCACCGCATGCATCCGCTGGGTGGACCCCGCGCCCAGGATGGCCGCCGTCATGGTGTGCGTGCTGGAGAGCGGCATGTGCAGCCCGATGGCCCCGACGAACAGCATGGCGGAGCTGACGCCCTGTGCGGTGGCGCCGTGCAGGGGATCGATCCGCACCAGCCGCGACCCGAGCGTGTGCGAGATCCGCCAGCCGCCGAAGAGCGCGCCCACGGCCAGCAGCACCGCCGCGAACAATTGCACCCACAGCGGCATCCGGTCGCCGGAGGCATAACCGGCCGCGGCCAGTCCCAGCAGCACCACGGCCATGGTGCGCTGCCCGTCCTGCAGGCCGTGGCCCAGCGAAAAGGTACCGGCAAAGACCGCCTGGGCCAGCCTGGTGGTCCGGCCGACCTCGCGCGGGGTGCGGTAGCGGGCCAGCCACGTCAGGGGGACGATCGCCAGGTAGGAGAGCACGAACGCCACCAACGGCGACAAGAGCAGCGGCAGGATCAGCTGGCCCCAGATCGGGTTCTCCGTGGCACTGATGTTCTCGCCGCCCAGCAGGGTGGACGCCGCCCCCGCCCCGATCAGGCCGCCCAGCAGCGCATGCGTGGACGACGACGGCATCCGCTGCCACCACGTGAAAACTCCCCACGCGCAGGCGCTCAGCAGCCCGGCCAACAGGATGCCCAGCCCCGACCGGCCCTCGGGCAGGCCGATCCAACCGGTACTGATCACCAGGGCCAGGGTGCTGGAGATCAGCGCACCGGCCAGGTTGCAGACGGACGCGAGCACGACGGCGACATTCGGGGTGAGCGCGCGCGTGCGGACCGAGGTGGCGACGGCGTTGGAGACATCATGGAAGCCGTTGATGAAGGCAAAGCAGCCGGCGAAAGCGACCACCAGCACCAGGAGGAACAGCTCCACCTACGATTCCTTGACCAGAATCTGGCCTACGTGGTGGGAAGCCTGGCGCAGCGTCTTGGTGGCGGCGATCAACTGGTCGGCCACGTCGCGGTGCCGCGCCAGCGTGGCGCCCTTGTGTTCCGACAAAAGCTCCGAGACCCACACGCGGTGGGTGCGTTCGGCCCGCTTGGCCAGCCGGACCATCTCGATGCAGTACTCCTCGAGGTCCTCCAGGGAGTTCAGCCGCGGCATGGCGTCCCGGGTCATCTCCGACATCCGGCCGATGACCTCCAGCTGCTCCGAGGCCCGGCTAGACAGACGCTTCACCCGGTTGAGTGCGATCAGTTCCGCGGCGCCGTCGAGGTGTTCAAAGGTGTGCACCAGGTGCAGCGAGAGCTGGAACATGTCCTCGCGGGGGAGTGGATTAACGAAGCTAGTCCGCAGCGTGGTCAGCAGGGCGTTGCGCAGCCGGGAGACGTTCGCGTCGCGGTCGTGCAGTTCTTCGGAGAGCTTGTCGTAGTCGTCCGCAGGCGCCCCGAGGATCTCCGAGAGGGTCTTGACCCCCGCCATCAGCTCGGCTGCTGTGAGGGCGAGCAATTCGAGGCTCTTGGTGTCCTGGGGGAAGAGGCTTAGCTTCATGTCACCGGCGGTTTCTCACTGGTCCGTACGGCGGAAGGGAAGCATCCGCCGTGCCTAGATTAGCGCCTCTTCGCGAACAAAAATTAATGGTGCCGAACTGGGAGCGCCTCTCGGCGGAAGGCCGCTCGAGGCGGCTAAGAGTTGGAGCCCGGGGCTGCCACAGTTCGACACCACCTTCAGTTTTCTACGCCTCACTGCGGATGTCAACAGCCGCGAAAATACGGGGAAAAACGTGTCAGCAGAGGCTATCTGTGGTACACGCGCGCGTCGTTCCGGGAGGATCTTCTCCGGACGGTCCTGCTGCTGCGGGCACCACCGCGGGGCCGACGGCCGCCGGGGGTCGGGGTGGGTGCCGCGGGCGGCTGGCAGGTTGGTGGGTTGCCGACGGCCGGCTGGTCGAGCTCGC